>RPPU01000737.1 GCA_003819975.1 Desulfobacteraceae bacterium | reverse complement strand
AATATCTTTACTTTTATTTTGCTTGAATCTCCCGGCGCAAGACCAAAAATCCCTCGGTAAAAACGTGAAAATCCTTTTTCTGCACCACAGCACCGGCGAAAATATCTGGAACGGCGGGGTTCCGCAATGGTTTCATCAATATAATAAAAAGAACAGCTTGAATTATGAAATCAGGGAAACGGCCTTTCCCAACGATCCTTATGATTGGGCCAATTACCCCTATGATTATTGGTTCCTATGGGTCAAAAATGCCGGCAAAAGTTTTAAGGGCCAGCCGACCCTGGAAAAACTGACCAAGGAGTATCAGGTCATCATATGGAAGCATTGCTTTCCCGGCAGTGCCCTTGAAGAAGACACGGGCAACCCTTCGGCCCAATCCGATGTCAAATCCCTGGAAAATTACAAGCTGCAATATGCGGCCCTTAAGAAAAAAATGCGAGAATTTCCCCAGGTCCGTTTTATCGTCTGGACCCTGGCTTTGGAATTGAAAGGCAACATTGACGAGCCCCAAGCCAAAAGAGCCCGCGCATTCGTCGAGTGGGTGAAAAACGAATGGGATGAAAAAGGGGATAATATTTATATTTGGGATTTTTACGCTTTTGAAAGCGAGAACGGCCTGTTTTTTCAGAAAAAATATGCCGCCGGTGACGGCGACAGCCACCCCAATGAGGCCTTTTCCAAAAAAGTCGCTCCCTTTTTTTGCAAAAGAATCCAAGCGGTCATTGAAGGCCGGGGGGATGCAAACAATCCAATGGGTCAATAAACGATTGAAAAAATGCGGACTGCGCCCCCACGCCGGAACTCTTTTCCGCTATCGTTTCTCTTGCGCAAGCAGTTGCCCGTAGACCTGCAAACGCGCATCATGTTTTAAATGTTTTTGCGTCAGCACCGCCTTGAAAAATGGGAGGATCTGCTCCTCATAAACGATGGGTATTCCGCCATGGCCGATGTTCGGCTCAATCCGCAAACCATACCAACCTCTGCGCCGGTTATAAACCTGCAACAATTTAAACAACTGCACTTCCGGGGGACTTACAAAATCGAACCGTTGCGTGAGGATGCAAACCGGCGGCAGGCTCTCCGCTGTTTCTGCTTCCTGAGCCGCATTCGGCGCGGTTCCCGAAGCAGCTTCCGCCCCGACAATAGCGCGGAAAAGCGCCGGATCGCTCTGTTTTAAAAAAAGCAAGTCCACCAACGGCCAAAACGTAAACATACCGCTCCACTGCTGTTTGATCCCATGGTACAGCGCGCCGAAACCGCCCATGCATCCGCCTACCGCGAATATTTCCGGGCGCCTTAAGTCGTTTTCCCCGCGAACCTGTTCGATGGTTTGCAACAATAGGGTTTCCGTACTGTGATCGCCGTTTTCTCCGATCCAATAGGTTCCGCCGCGATTTAAGCCATGGCAATCCCAGGGAACCAGGAGATTCCAATCCTTAAACAGAGCGCGCCGCAAATGATATTTGCCCGATCCGCCCTGACCGTGAAAAAGGATTAGGAGCGGTTTTTGGCCCGGATCTTCAAGCGCCGGCGTAAAAGCATACGGCATGGTTTTATCGTTACTCGAGACTTGTCGGGTGAAATAGTTGGCGCTATCCTCTTCTAAATGGCCTTGCGGATCGGACAGGGGCGGATCCGGGGATCCGGTCAAATCTTCCAAAAACCGGGCTTTATTTCCGGTTTCGGCCGGAGCCGGCTTCGCCCCCTTGTTTTGCGCCAACCAGGCCGTTAGCGAACCCTGGTGTAAAATCTCTTCCATCATCTGCAGGTGACGGACATTATTCACAAAAAGTTCAAACCGCATGGAACGCAACCCTTCCGGAATGGCAATGCGGCAATCGAACCGATACTCGTTCAACGGACTCTGCGGCAACGATTCGGCCGGGTCTTTGATATATTCCTTGTGCATTAAATAAGCGACGGCATTCGCATGCAGGATATCGGGAAGCAATCCTCGTGGGGTGTCGCAAAAAAAATAATCCTTTGCGCTGATTAAAAACAGATCCACCAGCCGTTTGGTTTCTTGAATATCGATGAACGGACGCCAGGCCGAAAAATCGATCAGCACCTCGCAATGGAACCGATCCAGCATCGCCGCTAAATGACCGGGCGGGATTTGCGGCCGGCCGCGAACCGCAACGGGAATATTCCGATCTGAAACAAACCGCTGCAGCAAATGCGGTAAAACGATTTCTTTATCAATGGAAAGCACGAAGGGAATGTTGTCGAGCTGCGCTACTTGATCTAAAAAATGTTTTAGAAAATTATTT
>RPPU01000736.1 GCA_003819975.1 Desulfobacteraceae bacterium | reverse complement strand
TTCCTTTGACCCACCGCGATTTCACTTCCAGTGTTGGTTTTATTACCGGTCACGAAGACCCGCGCAAAGCCGACAGCCGTCTGGATTGGAGCCATTTGGCCAAAGCAGTCGGCACCCTGGTGATCTTAATGGGAGTCGGCAATCTGCGAGAAATCACCGCTCAACTTATCGAAGCCGGTAAGCCGCCCCTGACACCCATAGCCGTTATTTTTAAAGGGACACTGCCTGATCAACAGACCCTCACCGGCTCTTTGGAAGATATCGCCGCTAAAGCCGATAAAGCCGCTTTAAAACCACCGGCCATCATTCTGGTCGGTGGAGTGGTCGCTCTGCGTGATAAACTCAATTGGTTTGAGAACAAGCCTCTTTTCGGAAAGCGGATTTTAATAACCCGCACAAGGGAACAGGCCGGAGTATTCTCTGCCTTGCTCCGCGCCTTGGGCGCCGATGCGATTGAATTTCCGACCATTGAAATCCAACCCCCGCAAAGCTGGGAAAAACTCGACCAGGCCATCCGTTCTTTAAAAAACTATGATTGGCTCTTATTCACCAGCGTCAATGGCGTAAAATATTTTTTTGAAAGGCTTTATTTGCTCGGCAAAGATGGGCGCGAACTGCATGGCCTTCGGTTGGGCGCCATCGGTCCCCAGACCGCTCAAGCCATTAAGGATAAAGGATTGTTGCCGGACTTTGTTCCTGCCGAATATAAAGCCGAAGCCATGGCCGCGGCTTTTAAAGAAGTTTCATCCCCGGGCCAACGGATTCTGATACCCCGCGCAGCCGAAGCCCGCGAGGTTCTCCCTTTGGAATTGGCCAAAACCGCTGCCCGGGTGGATGTGGTCGAGTCTTACCGGACCGTTAAACCCCTGCTTCAAAAGGAAAAAATTATAGAACGGTTGCAAAACGGCGATATCCACATAATCACGTTCACCAGCTCTTCCACGGTCCGTAATTTTGTGGAAATCCTGGATACTAAAAAAGAGGTTATAACACAATGGCTTCAAAAACCGGTCATCGCCTGTATCGGTCCCATCACGGCTCAAACCGCCCGGGAATACGGCTTGACTGTGCAAATCCAGCCTTCCGATTATACCATCGAGGCGCTGACCGGAGCGATCCTGGATTATTACCAAAATCGCACATAGGTGTTTGGTCTGCGTAAAATTCCTACGCTCTCGGATGAGGTAGGATTGATTTATTCTGTTTTGTAGGGGCAGGTTTCAAACCTGCCCCTACGAACGGCTTATCATCATTCTTCTTATCGGATCTTGTACTTTCGTGGCTTTTAGGTGATTTCAGATTAATTTTATGGTAACACTCTTATAGAACTTATCTTTATAAACGACCGGGCCAGAATGGAGTTTTTCAAGCGCAAAGCGGAAAAATCCTATGACGCTATTTATGAAGCGCATTCAAGCTCCGAAGCCGCTGCCGCTTACAGCGATTGCAAGGAAGCCATGCACGAAGCCCTGCGCATCGCTTACCAACTCGGGCTTAAAGAAGAAGCAGCCCATTTACATAAGCGGCTGGAACACTTTAAAGCGGTCTTCCGCCGTCAATTCTCCGATTCATAAGATGTTTATTTTTTGTCGATTGACTTACCATCCTACGGACTTATTCCGGCGATCTCGCTGGAACTCCTGTTCCAGTTGGCCGGAATTTATGTTTTTTTGTTCCTGCAAAAAAACATTTAGGCCTTATATCCGAATTTCCGCAATAAATCTTTTCGCCAAGCCACTCCGGCTTCGTCTTCGATCCCTTTAGGCTTTGCACCGTCAATGACACCCAAAATACCGCGACCCTGTTCCGACTCCGCCACAATGACTTGCAACGGATTTGCGGTTGCGCAAAAAACATGAACCACTTCCGATACGCCTTTGACCGCATGCAGAACATGGATCGGAAAAAAACCGGCGCCCAGAAAAAGAATAAAAGAATGCCCGGCGCCGATGGCCAGCGCATTCTTTCTGGCCAGTTCGATCATGGCCTCGTCCGTGCCGCTCCAGCGCACCAGGCAATCGCCGGAGGCCTCGCAAAAGGCCAGGCCGAACTTGATCCCCGGCACGCCGCCGACCAGGGCTTCGTGGATATCCTCCACGGTCTTGATGAAATGAGATTGCCCTAGGATGAAATTGACAGCTTCGGGCTTTTCGATCTTGATGGTCTTGATTTCCATGGGAGGCCTCCTGTTTATTAGTATTATAAACTGGCTACTCGACCAACGAACTGCTTTTGAAACATACAGGACTTACGCAAACAATTATGAGGGGA
>RPPU01000735.1 GCA_003819975.1 Desulfobacteraceae bacterium | reverse complement strand
GCTGAAAAGTGTGTGCGGCAAAAGACCCTGTTCGCAACCCGCGATGAACACCACCGGCCATTCCAGGCCTTTGGCCGCGTGCAACGACATCAGAGCCACGCGGTCGCCCAAGAGCACTTCATGATCAATGCCCCGTTCCAGGTTCAGCCGATCCAGAAAAGAGGCCGGGTCGAGTCCGGGTTGTTCAGAAAGGCTCTGAAAGCGCTGCAAGTTTTCCAGGTGCCTGGGGTTGCTCAGGTCGAATTCGTGCAAAGTCGCGGCTTGTTGGATCAATTCCGGCAAAGGTTGGTCCGCGCGAATTTTTCTCAATATTTCTTCGCCGTTGCGGACTTCGGGTAAATCCAGGTAGAGCTTGCGGTTAAAAAGATCATCCGGATCAAGCAGCACCTGAAACAGGCGCCGTAAAATATAAACGGGATATTGTTCGATTAATGGTTTTTCACCGGAGCGCACATAAGGGATGCCGGCTCTGCTAAAAGCGGTTTCCAAGACATCGGCCTGGGCATTCAAACGGAAGAGCACGGCCAGGTCGCCGAAACTCAGGTCCGCGCCTTTTTCATGCGACGCGACCCGGCCGCTGTCGAGGGAGAAGTGGGTGGTGCCGCCCAGTAACTTCTCGACTTGCTCAACGATCATTTCGGCTTCTTCAGCATCGGTGCGGCAGGCGGCCAAGCGGATCGGGTCGCCTGAGCCCCGGCCCGATCGGAGCGCCGTTTCTTTTGCCAACAGAGCGGCAGCGCTGTTCAGAATGTTTTGCGAAGAGCGATAATTACGGTTTAGGGCGATTGTTTGAACCGGTGCGAATTCTTCGGTAAAGCGCAGAAAGTTTTTAACATCGGCGCCGCGAAAGCCGTAGATGGCCTGGTACGGATCGCCGATGGCGCAGATTTGATTGACCTCCGGTTGAACCAGGACTTTGAGAATAGCGGATTGCAAAGGATTGGTGTCCTGGTACTCATCCACCAGGATCCAGTTGAATGTCCGCACATAAGCCGTGACGATTTCCGGATGGTTTTGAAAAAGGCGCAGGGTTTCTGTTTCAAGATCCAGAAGATCCAGGGCGCCGTGTTCTTTTAAAGAGTACTGATAGGTTTTTAAAAAGAGCAATAGATCCGCGTCGGGTTGTTGGGTAGGCGGCAAGACCGTGCCGGTTTTTAATTGCGGTAAGGCTTTTAAAAAGCGGTTGATATCCTGAGTCTTGGTTCCGGCCGCGGTCAGGCTTTGCCGGACCAGGGGCGCGAGATCCTGTTCCGGGAGCAGTTTGAAGTCGGGGGCGAGGCCCAGAGTCTCGGAATGCTGTCGCAAAACATCCAGGCAAAAGCGGTGAAAGGTGCTGATATGTATTTTTTCCGTTTGCCCGGCGGAAAGCAGTTTGGCAAGGCGGGTTTGCATTTCGCGAGCGGCCTTGTTGGTGAAGGTCAGGGCCAGGATTGCTTCGGGCCGGGCTTGGCCGGATTGAAGCAGATAGGCGATACGGTGGGTGAGGGTCAAAGTTTTGCCGGTGCCGGGGCCGGCGACGATCAGCAGGTTTTTCCCCTGATGCAGGACTGCGGCGCGTTGCTCGTCATTTAGGGGATCCAGGATCGGGTCCGCGAATATCGGTTTGGAGTTCGCGCTGCTGCGGGTCTGCTTGGCAACGTTTTCTTGCGAATCCGGCTTTGCTTTTTTGGCTTTAGGTTTTTTCGGCGCTGCCAGGTCAAAAAGCGCAGTCTGGCCCAGCAAGGCTTCTTTTTCCGTTTCCTGAAAAAGCCGGATGCGTCCGTATTCGCCGTCATAACCCGGGTCGCGGATGACTTCAGCCTTGCGCATGCGCTCGACGGCTTTGGCTAAGAGCGGACCGCCGGCGGCGGCAATCTTTTCAAGGGGGAGTTGCATCAGGATCGGCAGTTCCGGCCCGAGTTTGTTCAACAGGTTTTCATAGGTCTCCACTACTTTTTTGGAAGCCGGGCCGCAACCCAGGATTTCGCCCAGGATTTCCTGCAAAGGGATCAGGCTGTAAAAAGGCTTGGAAAGTTGCGGCTTTTTACGGTCAGCCAGTTTTTCGACGCGATAGAGCACACCCAGGGTCAGGGGCTTGCCGCATTTAGGACAAAGATCCTTCAGACTATGGGTTTGTTCCGGCTCCAGGCAGACTTCGCACTTGCGATGACCGTCCAGATGATATTTGCCCTCTTCGGGAAAGAATTCGATGGTACCGCTAAAGCCTTTTTGATCGGTTAAGGCGGCGATGATATGGTCGTAATCCAAATCCGTGTCGAACAGGTTGGCTTCGCG
>RPPU01000734.1 GCA_003819975.1 Desulfobacteraceae bacterium | reverse complement strand
TACGCCGTGCGGGAAGAGAATGGCGCAACGGCCGGTCTTGGGGGTCAGGCTTTTCAGAATATGCTGAAAAAAGGCATAATCGGCGCGTCCTTGGGGCGGAGTGCCCAAGAAATTACGGCCCCAGGGATCGTTTTGCCATGCTGCGCGGTTCCATTTTTTAATGGAGTAGGGCGGGTTGGCAAGAACCACATCGAAGGTGCGCAAGCAGTCGCGCTCGATAAAGGCCGGATTGCTCAGGGTGTTGCCGGCAATAATTTCGAAATCTTCAACCCCATGCAAGACCAGGTTCATGCGGGCGATGGAGGCGGTGGTGAGATTCTTCTCCTGACCGTAGATCTTGCCGAAGAACGTGCGCGGATCGCCCCCGGCGCGCTGCACGTGTTCGATGGCGGCCAACAACATGCCGCCGGTGCCGCAGGCCGGATCGTAGATGCTTTCGCCTTCCTTGGGATCGAGGATGTCCACCATCATGCGCACAACGCTGCGCGGGGTGTAGAACTCGCCCGCCTTTTTACGTTTGGTGATGTCGGCGAATTTGCCGATCAGATATTCGTAGGCGTCACCCAGGATATCGGAAGCGACAGCGGTGTTGCCGAGTAAAACTCCGGAAAGCCCTTCGATGAGATCTTTGAGGATTTCATCGGTCAACATTTCGCGGTTGCCCCAGTCGGCGGCACCGAAGACGCGATACAGGGTGTCGGGATTTGCCCGTTCGATTTCGCGCATGGCGCGGGAGAGCGCGGCGCCTAAATTAGCGGGGTTTCACGCACGTCGCGCCAGTGGCAGCCATCCGGGATGTTGAAGCGGTGGACTTCGGGGAAATTGACAGGGTCCGCATCGCCGAAGACTTTGGCGGCTTCCGCGGTTTCCTCGTCCCAGACATCGCAGATGCGCTTGAAGAACAACAACGGCAGGATATACGCTTTCCAGTCCGTGCGGTCAACGGCACTGCCGCGGAGGATCTCGGCGCAATTCCAGAGGTGGGATTTGAGTTCTTGAAGGGCAAGGGGCATTTCAAGCCTTTAACGGTTTTTTGTATTTACAATCCCTTTAAAATCCGGTTCAGGTGATGGTTTTAGAGATTGTTTAGATTTTCAGAAAAATGGTTGAGTTGCTGATGTATAAAAATCGTTTAAATTGCCTTTAAATAATTGATATTTCTTATATTCTCTTGATTTTATTTTTGCAATATATTTTTTGATTTTCACTCGGATTCAGAAAGGCAACCCTACACATCGCCCAACTCCACGGCCCATTCCTTGAGTTTCCGCTGAAGCTCTTTCTTGACCGGCAAAAGGGAAACGGTCGTTTCTCCGGCAGCGATGACCATTCATTTTTGCCGCAAAAGCCGGCATACGTGCGGATTTCATAATTTCGGGACGTGGTTTGTCAAGTCCCGTTCAACCGTTCCAACCGCATAAATCGGCGCTAAACAGCGTTTTCCTTTGCATTCGCTATTACGCGCGGACAATATGTACGACCGTTCCGGGTGATACCGTGCTTCAAAAACGCCAAGGCTTTTCGAGTTCGTCACTCTTCCTGATTTGACTTCCAGGGGAACGATACCGAGGTCGGTTGAAAGCAGAAATTCAATTTCAGATGTTTTTCCCGTCCAGCAATACAGATTTGCTTCCCTTGACGCGGTCAATTCCTGGGCCACGAAGTTTTCGGCCACATATCCCTGGTAACTTCCAAAACCGTACTGTAATATCGTTGCCGGTTGAATGTCGCTGATTGCGCCCAGCATTCCGACATCAAACATATAGAGTTTGAATTTGTTTTCGGAAGTATAGGCGGAAAGCGGTATTGCCGCCGTATCGATCGTAAAGGTTTTGAGAATAAGCCCGGCATTTGCAAGCCAGTCGATCGGGCCGCTCAGCCTTTCAAAACCGCGCATACCCGGGACCGCATCTTTAAACCTGAACTTCGGGGCCGAACCATCGATGTTCCGGGCAAGCTGCGCCGGGACATTGCGCCACAACCGTTCGATGTGGATCGCGTTGGTTTTTCCGCTGTGTTTGGCAATATCCGCGAGATAGGCGCTGAAAAGATCGCGTTGGATTTTCCGTACCAGAGGCATTGTTTCAAACAAGTTGTTTCGGCCATTCGCATAGGCCAGTACAACGGACGGCAATCCTCCCGTGACAAGATACCGCTTCCACTGTTCCCACATTCGATCATGCGCAAGGGCCGGATAGGGCTCATGAAGGTTCCGACTCTGCAGAAGCCCGCAAAGCTCTTCCTCTCCGGTTCCTTCCAGAAATTCCTCGAAATCCAGCGGATGCATATTGAG
>RPPU01000733.1 GCA_003819975.1 Desulfobacteraceae bacterium | reverse complement strand
CGGAAGCATTGCGGCGTATTACCGTTTTCTGATGCAGATCGATATCGGTCTGATTCCCATGCGGGATACCGCTTTCAATCGCAGCCGGTCCGATATCAAATTCGTGGAATATGCGGCAGCCGGCGCGGCGGCCGTGATCCGCAAGCTGGACCCTTATGACGAGAGTGCCGTGCACGAAGAAAATGCCTTTGTGTTCGAAGATGAGACCCAAATGATTTCGGGTTTGAAAAGACTTTGCCAAGACCGGGCCTTTTGGGAACGTTTGACCGCGCAGGCGCGGACCTATGTGCGCCGCCATCGCTTGCAACGCGATCATGTCCGTGAAAGGCTCGCCTTTTACCGACCGGGGTCGTCCGTAACGGCAAAGGCCGACCGCGCCGGGGATTGGTTTTTAAAATGGTCGCGTGTTCCGGGAGCAGTTGTGCAAGGCCGGCATCTGCAGCTGGAATCCACCCGGTTCGAGCAACTGGTGCATGACGGTCTGGTGGCTTTAGAAGTCCACCGGGATCCCGAACGGGCCGGGCGATTATTCGCGGAAGCCGGAACTCTTGAGCCGCGCCAATATCTGCCCTATCTTTACGGCGCCGAATGCGCAGCCGATCGGTCGGCCAGTTTGAAAAAGGCATTGGCGCTGAAACCCGATTCCATCAAGTCTTGGATCGTGCTGGGCGAACAAATGGTCCGGATTTCCAAAATCAAGGAGGCGATGCAGGCTTTCGAATCCGCGGCCGTGCTTTTCCCGGAATATGAGGCGCCTTATCTGAGAGCGGCCGAATTGTTGGAGCAGATCGGTCAAAAAGGGGACGCGCGTAAACTTCAGGATCGGGCGCAGGAGCTGATCGACCGTTTAAACGTGAAAAGTGAAATGTAAAACGGCAAACGTTTCACTTTTTAGGCCCCTTACTTGATCGCATACTTCTCAACGGCGCCGAAGAGCTCATCGGGTTTGATCGGCTTGGTGATGTAATCGTTCATGCCGGCGGCCAGGCAGAGTTCGCGGTCGCCTTTCATGGCTAAAGCGGTCATGGCCACAATCGGGATCTGCGGATTCAGCACGCCGGAAGCGGGGTCCCGGATCAGGCGGGATGCTTCCAGGCCGTCCATTTCCGGCATTTGCACATCCATCAGAACTAAGTGATAGGGGGTTTTACGTAAGGCTTCCACGGCTTCACGGCCGTTGGCCACGGCTTCGGCACAGTAGCCGTGTTTTTCCATAAGCCGCAAAGCCAGTTTTTGATTGATAAGATTATCTTCAGCCAGCAGAATGCGGAGGGCGCGTTTTTTCATTTCCGATAAGGTATGTTGGGTGATCAAGACCTGCTTTTGCGAATCCAATCCTTGCAAGGTTGTTTCGTTCAGGGTCATGAGCAGACAATCCAAAAGATTGGAACGCCGGATGGGCTTGGTCAGGTAGGCGGAAAAACCGATTTCTTTGGCGCGTTTGGCGTCGCCGCGCATGCCGCCGGAGGTCAGCATGATCATCCGGGTTTCTTTGAGCAGAGGAGTGTCTTTAACGGTCCGCCCCAAAGCCTCGCCGTCCATATCCGGCATCATTTGGTCCACAAATACAATATCGAATCGTTTTTGTTCTTCGGCCGCCTGAAGAAGCAGTTTGAGGCCTTCCCGGGAGTTCGCGGTTTCACTCGGCAAGCAGCCCATCGCCGCCAGATAAGTCGAAAGAATTTTACGATTGGAGCGATGATAGTCGACGATCAGGACGCGGATGCCCCGGATATCGGCCAATTGGTGGAGTTCCGTTTTAGGGGCGGGTTGTTTGGAAAAGGGAAGCGAGAACCAAAAAACAGAGCCTTTGCCTTCAACGCTTTTCACGCCGATGGTTCCGTTCATGATTTCCGCCAATTGTTTGGAAATGGCCAGGCCCAGCCCCGAGCCGCCGAAGCGGCGGGTCATGGAGACATCGACTTGAGAAAAGGATTCAAACAGTCTTTGCATGCGTTCTCCGGGTATGCCGATGCCGGTATCCCGAACTTCAAAGCGCAGCGTGACATGGGTGTCGGTTTCCTGTTCCAGGGAGAGCTCCAAAACGACTTCACCCTGCGCGGTGAATTTGACGGCGTTGTTGAGCAGGTTAACCAGGATTTGGCGCAAGCGGCCGGGATCGCCCCGGAGCAATACGGGCGCTTGCGGATCGATCAGACAGTTCAACTCCAGATTTTTCTCCAGAGCCTTGACGGCCAACATATCGGTCACTTCTTCAATGGTCACTTGCAGATCGAAATCAATGGTTTCGATCTCGAGTTTGCCGGCTTCAATCTTGGAAAAATCGAGAATGTCGTTGAT
>RPPU01000732.1 GCA_003819975.1 Desulfobacteraceae bacterium | reverse complement strand
TTTCCGATGGTGTTTGAGTATCCGGAACCATATCCTACAAAGGTGTTGTGCATCCCCGTGGTATTGCCGCGTCCGGTATAATTTCCGACAAAGGTGTTGACGGCCCCGGTAGTATTTTCATATCCGGCATAATGTCCTAGAAAGGTGTTGTAACCACCGGTGGTATTGGAGCGTCCCGTAAAATTACCGAGAAAGGTGTTGCGTTCCCCGGTGGTGTTATAATATCCGGAGATATATCCGAGAAAAATATTGCCGTATCCGGTGGTGTTGGAGTATCCGGCATAATATCCCAGAAAGGTGTTGGCGATCCCGGTCGTGTGATTGTAGCCGGCATTGGTCCCGATAAAGGTCACCCCTAAATTAGGATTTGTAACGTTGGCGCCGGCGCCCATGCCATAAAAGGTGTTACCGATATCTTCCGACCCTCCAAAAACCGGACTTGAAAATAAAATGATAATCGATACACCCAAGCTGATTAATATCCTTTTTTTCATCTGAATCCCCTCCTACACTTTTTAATGATTTTGCAATGAACCGAATGCCCAAGCGGCAAGCGCAACTTAATCAGGCTTCACGCTTATGGGCGCTAAATAAAAAAATTTATTTTTAACCTTTTTCAACCACAGATGGGATGCAGGCTACCTATTTTTATAAAGTCGATTCAGCAAAAAAGCCCATATTTCATCCGAACAGGCGATTTTTCTATTATGCCGGAATGAGATTCCGATTGATCAACAATTCCATTGTGTTAGTTATAGACTGGATCTCGCCCTAGTGGCATCTTCCGGAATCAAAAAAGGCGCATCATAATAGGGCTAACTTGCATCAGGCGATTTCGAATGTCAAGCATCTCTTTTTTGAGCAAATCATTCTTTATACTCGGAGGAATCATCTTCCCTTAATACGCAAATAGGCTTTTCCATGCTGATTTTTCGTTAAAACATGGCAGGATAATACGAGTATTATACGGAATCCACCCGACCCTCACTTTCTTATCGGGTCAAGATTTTTCTGCACATTTTTTTAAAAAACTTCGCCTGAATTCAGCGATGTGTCTTTTAAATAACACCCCGGAATAACATCTGATATTTATTAACCCATTGATCCATGCTATGGCTTTGCAAAATTTGATCGAAAGCATTTTCCTTCAAGACAGAGCATAATTGAGGCTCTCTGATCAGTCGTTGGATGGCCCGGGATAAAAATTCAGCATCGTCTGATGGAAATAATAAACCGGTTTCCTCATGAGATATAGTTTCGTTTATCCCAAGCACATCGCTTCCAATAACCGGTATACCGGAAGCCATGGCTTCCAAAACACTTACCGGAAGACCTTCCGAAAAAGAAGGCAAACAAAATAAATCGAATGTTTTTAGCAGGTTAGGAATATCATCCCTATAACCTGTAAAAATCACTATAGGATCTAAGTCAAGAGAATGAACCAAATCCCTTATTTCAGGCTCAGTATTTTCCGGGTCATTAGGAAAACGCTGACCGGTCAGGACAAGGCGAATTTGAGGAAACTCATTTTTCAACAAGTGAACAGCCTTTATCAGACAGGTATGATTTTTGACACGGCGGAAATTGGCAACCATGCCGATCACGAAATCAGCGGTCTGGATTCCCCAGCCGGCCCTGAGCGCGGTACGGTCAACCGTCTCCAGGAACCGTTCAATATCGAGGCCGTTCCGGATCGTCGCCATTTTGCGCGAATGCCCGGGAAATGCCTTCCGGAAGCAATCCGTGATTTGTTCCGATATGCCGATGATCGCGTCCGTTTGATAAAAAAGCAAACGACAGAGCTGTCGGTGTTTTTTCGGCATGGTTTCAATCTCGGAAACCGCGTGCTCCGTAAAGATCAACCGGCAACGGTTGAATATTTTTGCGCCGGCAAAGCTGTAGAAATATTGGGCGTAATGATGCGCGTTGACGACGTCAATGTGGTTGCGCCGGATGATGCCGGCGAGCCGCCATATGGCTTTCAGATCGAAGCCTTTTTTTTTCTCGACAAAAAATACCTTTTGGCAGACCTCCTTGAATTGGAAAAGCAGTTCCCCTTCTGAAAAATAAACCGCATATACTGTGAACGCGTCCCGGTCCAGATGCCTGGCCAAATCCAAGACCACCCTTTCGGAGCCGCCGGCGCCGAGTTGGCCCAGCACGAACAGGACGTTTATTTTAGGGGGTCTTGTGATATTCATGACAGCTCCCCGCTCTCTTGCGCCGATTTGTTTTGGCCTGCGCCGGATCGGCGTAACAAAACTTTAAAAAATTTTCGGAACAGGATGAGGGTCTTTAGGGTTCG
>RPPU01000731.1 GCA_003819975.1 Desulfobacteraceae bacterium | reverse complement strand
CATGCTGCTTGACGATATCGGCCGTCATCGCAAGCCCGAGGCCCGTGCCCTGTTCGGGTCCCTTGGTCGTATAAAAAGGGTCAAATATTTTATCAAGCATCTGGCTGTCCATGCCGATGCCCGTATCCTTGACCGACAAGCGCCAAAAGGGGCTTTTAACGGCATCGGCAGGGCACGAAGCAGCCTGGTCGCCGGCTGCCGCTCTTCCGATAGAAACCGTGAGCGCGCCTCCCGGAGGCTGGCCGGCGGGCCGCATAATCGTCATGGCATGGCAGGCATTGACCAGCAGGTTCAGCAATTCCTGCTCCATCTGCCCTTGGTCCACTTCCACGGCAAAAATACCTTGTTGGTACTTACGGTAGTCCGTGATTTCTTTCTTGGTCCGGCTGAACATCTCGGAAGTTTTCACGATCAACGAATTCAGGTCGGTCGGCCGGACATCGTATTTACCGCTCTGGGCAAAACCGAGTAATTGCCGCGTCAGCTCCGCGCCTCTTTGCACGCAATTCTCAATGCTTTTTAATTTTTCATGATAAGGATGGGCGGGGTCCTGATCCAACAGCATCAAAGAAGCGTTGCCCTGAATGGCCATCAGGAGATTGTTGAAATCGTGGGCAATCCCCCCGGCCAAAGTGCCCATGGCTTCCATTTTTTGGGCCTGAAAAAACTGATCTTCTACGTTTTTCTGCTGGGTGATGTCGCGAATGAAATTTAAAGTGGCCGGCTTCCCTTCCCAAATAACATTGGCGGCATTGATCTGCACCCAGGCATATTCGTTGTTCTTCTTGTAAACCCGGAAAGAATAATAACTGGGCACGCTTTCGCCCTGCAATCGGCGCTGGTAGCAATCCACAATGATTTCTCTTTCTTCCGGATGGCACAAGTCAAAAGGATTCATCCCCTGCAATTCCTGAATAGGGTAACCGGTCAATTCTTGAGTGCGGGGATTGGCGAACTTGATGATCCGGTCCTGAACGATCAAAATGGCATCATTGGCGTTTTCCACCAGATAGCGGTACTTTTCTTCCGATTCCCGCAAAGACTGTTCCGCCTCCAAGCGCCGGGCGTACAGTTGGGCGTTTTCAATGGCCATGGCCGTCGGCGTGCTGATACAGACCAGAAAATACAGATCGTCTTTTTGAAAACCCTTGGCGGCGGTGACGGAATGAAGATAAAAAACCCCCTGAACGCCGGCCTTGCTCATCAAAGGCACACAGATGATGGATTGGATGCCCAGGGCTTCGATGCTTCCGGAAAGCGGTATTTTTTCCGAGCGAGACATATCCGCCAGCATCACTGCTTTGCCTTCACGAATCACCTGATTGACGATCGTGCGGCTGTAATTGATTCTGACATTTTGACTGCTGCTGCGCGAACGGGCAATCAGGGTTTTGAGCTCGCTGCTTTGCGGATCGGTTAAAAGGATGGCGCCGCTGTCAACGCGTTTCAGGTAAGCAAAAAGGGTCTGCATGACTTTTTCACAGATCTCTTGGATATCGAAAGTCTGCATCAAGACCATGCAAACTTCATAAATGACTTCCAGGCTCTGGCGACTCGTGATCTGCCGGTCTTTATAAAGAAAATTCTCCCCCGCTTCCTCAATCTGATTATTCAGATCGATGGAATATTGGGTAACCAACCCCTCTTCTTTGGGCCGCTTGCTTAATCCCATAATCTTATCGCTGATTTTTTTCAGCACTCCTGCCAATCCGCCGTTCTTCGGCTAGTAAAATCGTGATATAAACTTCAGTGACAGACCCGGGACATTTGTTTTATGGAAGGATGGCATCCCCATGATCAGCAAGCGGATTATAAGCTTAAACCCAACGCTTGTCAAAGTTGAGTTTGCCGTATGAACGGATGAAAGGATGCCCGGTGCGATCTTTCTTTCTTGAACTAAAATAGATGTTTACAAAAAAGTATCCATGTTCATTAAAGCAATACTCATTCCTTATTTTAAAATACCCGCATGATTCCAATCTTTAAATTCAAAATTAGCATTAATTAAGTATAATTAATGCTAATTTATAAATTTTATTTTTTTTGTATTTTTTTCACACATACCTTTACCTATTTAACACAATCCGGGCAACCGGCTTGATAAAGCTCTTTGCGTATACGGGTAACTTTGCTTGCCAAAATATTTAAAATGCGGTATAAATGACTCAGACTTTATATCAAAAATCATAGCCCGATTGAATTCGGGCTATTCATTCTGCCCGGAACGTTAAGGATCTTAAAGATGAGATATTCGGAGCAAATAACCCAAGAACTACAAGGACGTATTTTAAAAGAAGAGGTCCATT
>RPPU01000730.1 GCA_003819975.1 Desulfobacteraceae bacterium | reverse complement strand
GGGAAGTCAACCCATAGAGTTCGGCTTTGGGAAAATCACGGGTTATTCGGTAGATCAAGAACACAATTTCATCGGCAAGTTCAAAGGCTCGAAGTTTGTTATGATCGCGCATTTGTTCCACCAGCAGTTTGATTTTCTATAGTCTAAACCGCTACAGCCTAAAAGCCTCATTTAATTTCCAAAATCTCATACTCCTGAATGCCGGAGGGGGTTTTGACGCGGATTTCTTCGCCTTTTTCCTTGCCGACCAAAGCCTGACCCAGGGGCGAGGAGACCGAGATCCGACCCTTTTCGGGTTCGGATTCATAAGGGCCGAGCAGCTGGTATTGCACTTCCTTGTCGGTTTGCAGATCATAGAGCAGTACGGTTTTACCGAACACGACACGGTCGGAGGGGCCGGCGACCACTTCGACCAGTTCGGCTTTGCCGACCACGGCGCGCAATTCATTGATCCGGCCCTCGATAAAGCTTTGCCGCTCTTTGGCGGCGTGGTATTCGGCGTTCTCGCTTAAATCGCCGTGACCGCGGGCTTCTTCAATGGCGCGGATGTTGGCCGGCCGTTCCACCCGTTCCAAATTCGTCAGATGTTTTTTCACTTTTTCAAGGCCTTCTTTGGTAAAAGGTATTCTTTCCATGATTTTTTCTCTCTGATATTTTGAAATTTGGTTCCGGTCGTCCAAGTAAAGGCCGTGACCGGCAGCAGGGTTTTCGAAAAACCGGTGATCTTTGCTCTAAATAAAATCCAATGACCGCTTGATGCACACGCCAAGTTGTCATTGGATCCGGTGTTTGTTTTCCGAGAAAAAATAAATTTTAATCTACATTTTGAAGAAACAACAAATTTCGTCTCAGGCTCTTTTGACCGTGGGCAACATCACCTGGGGTTCGGTCAAGAGGAATGCGCCTTTGAGAATCCATTCTTTTAAAATATTGGCTATTTCCAGAGCCCGAACATAAGAGGAAACCGGTACGGTCGGGATATCCCGGCCGTTAAAGCGAATGGAACCGCTTTTTAATTCCGCATAGCTGACCTGGCCCAGTTTGACGGGTTCCCCTTTAGGGTAATCATTACCATAATCGATGATCTGAGTAAAGATTTCCTCATCGGCCACGCCGCTAAACCGGGCGATTTCTTCATTGAGGACCGGGATAGGCACGCCCAAGCCGATTGCCAGGGAACAGCCATAACCCAGGATGCTGACGCCCACGACCCAACGCGGGTCCATTTCCTTCATGGGGCCCATAACCATCAAAGTGCCGGCGGAACTGAGGGGTACGCCGTTGGAACCTCGCGAAGCGGCCGGATTATGCTGGGTGCCGGGTCCCACAATATAACCCTGGGCGCCTCCTAAAAAGATATGGGTGCCCAAACCCATGGTGAGGTAATAGGGGTCATTGAAAAGAGGGCTTAGCTGTCCGGCAGTGGAGTAATTGGCATTTTGGGCTCCGGGTTTTAAAACCCCCATATAGGTATATTTGGTTTTGTCGGTCAGGTTAATCGCGCAATTATAGTTTTGATAAGCGTTGCGCGGATTAAAAAGCATGGCATAAGGCAGATCGCTTAATTTCACGGTTTTTTCAGCGGATAGGTTGGGGTAACAATCCGTGCCGTAAGCCAAGGCTTTCAACTTTACTTTTTTGCCGGCAATCAGATCCTGAATCACATGTCCGCCGCCATATTTAAATTGGCCGGGGTGGACCCGGTTCAAGGGGTCGTCTTCGGCCGGTTCGGTGGCTCCGATAAAGATATCGACCGCGGCCAAACCGGCATAGGTCGGCACCTCATTCAACCAGACTTTCGAGGCTTTGATGGGCGGTTTGGTGTGGCCGAAATTGATAAAAGCGCCGGAAGAGCACATGGGCGCAAACGTGCCGGTGGTAACCACATCCACTTCGGCCGCGGCCTTGCGGGCGCCTTTGCGCTTGACCAGTTCGGTCATTTCTTGCGCAGTGATCACCACTACTTTGCCTTGTTTAATGCGCTTATTGATATCCTGAATGGTTTTGGTCGTTTTTCTGCCGGCCACGGTTTTGATCCCCTCCGCTGAATACATATAGCATTGTATCATAAAATTTTTCGTCCGATCTGACAAGGGGCTATTTTAAAAATAATAAATGATATGGCAGGGTTCCGGGTTGTTTGGCTTGCCCTATGCTGCAGATTAGCATAAACTATGATTGCGATTCAGATGTTTAGGATACAATATCGAAAAATGTGAAATGGGGCAAAAAATCATGCGCATAGGCGAATTACAAATCAAAAAAAACATGTTTTTTGTGATTGCGGGACCCTGCGTGATCGAAAAT
>RPPU01000729.1 GCA_003819975.1 Desulfobacteraceae bacterium | reverse complement strand
TGGACCCTTTTTTTAGCATGTAAATCACGAATTCCGGCCTCTTCTCTCTTTGCTTTAGTTGTTTAACCGTGAACCCCGGATGATGTTCCTCGTCATCCGCTCTTGTGAACCCCTGATGATGTTCCTCATCATCCGGGTCTGTGAACCCGGAACCTTGTCCTAAATTTTTTTCTTGAACGGTGAACCGTGAACCCTGAACCTTACTCATATATCCTGGATCTCGGCCTGATCGATTATACCGCCGCGCACGACTTGCAATTAAAAATCGTCGCAGCTAAAAAAACAGGCTGCCTGAGACCAAATGTATTCTTGCTGCTGGAACATCCCCCGGTTTTTACTTTGGGCCGGCGCGGTGGCAAAGATCATCTAAAGGTTCCGGAGCGATTTTTGAGTACGCGCAATATTCCCCTTGTCCACATCGAACGCGGCGGCGACATCACTTATCACGGTCCGGGACAATTGATCATATATCCGATTCTGAATTTGAAAAACGGACCCTGGCGGGTGGTGGCTTTTGTGGAAGCGCTTGAAGAACTGATGATCCGAATCGCCCGGGATTGGGGGGTTCAAGCCGGAAGAAACGCCATCAATCGGGGCGTTTGGGTCGGAAAGAACAAACTCGGCAGCCTCGGTATCGCGGTCCAACGCTCCATCGCTTTTCACGGCTTGGCCCTGAACGTGAACACCGATCTCGAACCGTTTCAGTGGATCGACCCTTGCGGCTTGACCGGAGTGGCCGTGACCTCGCTTCAAAAACTGATCGGGCAGGCTGTTGACATGCAAACCGTGCGTAAACAAGCCCTGACTCATATTCAGGATATCTTCAAAATCAATTTGCAGGCGATTTTACCGGATGATCTGGAAAAAATCTTATTCCCTGAAACACGTCAACCGCTTTAGCGGAAGCCGGAAACCGGGTTTTTGGTTTTTCCGGTTATTCTGAATTACGGCTTCTGGATTCTGACTTCTGAATTCTAGCTTCTTTGGTGCTATTTATGAACGACATCACTTCTAAAATGCAACGCAAGCCGGCTTGGCTAAAACGTAAAATCCCCAGCGGCGGCGTTTATCAGGGCGTACACGGCATCCTAAACAAAGGGCAACTCCATACGGTCTGTCAGGAAGCCTTGTGCCCGAACCTGGGCGAATGCTTTTCGCATAAAACCGCTACTTTCCTGATCTTGGGCGATCATTGCACGCGCAACTGCCGTTTTTGCGCTGTGCAACACGGCGTCCCGACCGGTTTGGATCCGCTGGAACCGGAGCGCGTGGCCCAAGCCGCTCAAGGCCTGGATCTGAAATATGTGGTGATCACTTCCGTGACCCGCGACGATCTGCCCGACGGCGGCGCGCAGCATTTCGCCGAAACCATCCGGGCTATCCGCCGGCTTTTGCCCGCCGCCCAAGTCGAAGTATTGATTCCGGACTTGCAAGGCGATTGGAACGCCCTCGTTACGATCCTTTCCGCTAAACCGGACGTGCTCAACCACAACCTGGAAACCGTTCCGCGCCTTTATGCCGAAGTCCGGCCCCAAGCGGTTTATCAACGCTCTTTGGAATTACTGCGCCAAGTCCGCCAATATGACGCGAACATCCCGACCAAGTCCGGTCTGATGCTCGGTTTGGGGGAAGAATCGGAAGAAGTCAAACGCACCTTGTGCGATCTGCTGGAAATGGATTGCCGTATCCTGACCCTGGGCCAATACCTGCAACCCTCGCCCCGCCACCTGCCGGTAGCGCGCTTCGTGACTCCGGAGGAATTTGAAGAATGGAAAGAAAAGGCATTAAACTTAGGCTTTGAAAAAGTGGCCAGCGGCCCTTTTGTGCGGAGTTCGTATCATGCCAAGGAATTGCTGCAGAATTAAACAGCACTCCATTAAAAGTCGAACGGTCCAAAATGTTATTAATAACGAAAATAGACCGTGATAAAGACCAAGTCCAGGGCCATGGACAAAAGTCAGCATGACATGATTAGAGCTTGATTCTAATCGCCCCGCGCGGGGCGCGACCAAAATAAGCGGACCGGTGGGAGGGATCGAAATAGTTTCAATCCACGCGCCCGCGCGGGGCGCGACTTAGAACTACTCTACAAAAGGCCACAATAAACAGTTTCAATCCACGCGCCCGCGCGGGGCGCGACATGCGTGGCACCCGGACAATAATCTTCCCGTTGGTGTTTCAATCCACGCGCCCGCGCGGGGCGCGACAAAACCATTTATTGTCCAGGGATTTATAGCGCAGTTTCAATCCACGCGCCCGCGCGGGGCGCGACGTTTGAATGTAAAACTTTTTTCTGTTATCACCAGTTTC
>RPPU01000728.1 GCA_003819975.1 Desulfobacteraceae bacterium | reverse complement strand
TATAGTTCTCGGCATTAATGACGAGGAAACCCATACCCGCTCGGCCCGGAAAATCGACCCGGCCCTTAAAGCCCTGGGCCTCGCCCGGCTTAAAGCCGCATTCGATTGCGTTCGTGCCGCTGTTTAGATTCAGAGCCGAGGAGTCATTAGCCGTCAGGACCGCATTGATCCGGATGTCGCCCGCTGCATTGAGAAACAGGGTGTTGGCGCTCCAGGAAAGGCCGGTCTCGATCGCGATGTCGCCGCTCTCGCTGCCTCCGCCGGTGGTATTGATGGTTACATCACCGCTCACCAGCCGGGTTTGGATGTCGCTTACGGACACCGTCGCACCGGTCCCGCTCGGCGTCCAAATATTACCCGTCCAGGAGCCGTTCGCACTTGTTGCACTGCCCACGGTTACATTGTAATCGGCCCAAGCTGCTCCGGCCCAAGCCAGGACAAGCATGCCGATCGCCACTGCCAATAATCGAATGGATTTTTTCATTGAGTACGCCCCTTTTTTAATTCAAAATAAAAGTTATTCGATTTTTAGGTTGACGAGTTACGGGTTACGCGTTTTTAGAGACGTGAGACGTGAAACGCCAAACGTGAAAAGCAAAAAACAAAACCCGCAACCCGTTCAACCCGCAACTTGATAACGTTTTCTTTCAACTTTAGTCACTTTAGCTCACTTTAGGCACTTTCCATTTTTACGTTTACATGTTCACACGCTTGTCCGCCGAAGGCCTTGCAAAGGCGGATTCTCACGCTCTTACACGCTTGGCCCCTGTCTTTTTAATCTAAAAAAAATTTCCCGGTACTCTACTTAATATGGTCAATCCTGCATTACAAGGATCTTGATCGTTAAAAACCTGTCAAACCAGGTCTTAACCACTTGATTTTATGGATAAATTATTTTTTAAAAATGGGGGCTTTGGGAGTTTGAAATTCAGGACAAAAAAGGTTCACGAAGACGGATGATGAGGAACATCATCCGGGGTTCACGAAGACGGATGATGAGGAACATCATCCGGGGATGACGTGAAACTGTCATCCGGGAGACCCGGTTATGAAACCAGGTGTTTAGACTGTAGGTTATTAGGCTATAGGCTTATCAAAAGACGGAAGACAGAAGAAAGGGAAGGGCGGGATTGGGGTATAAAGGACGAATCCGAAGCCAGGGGAACGACCTCTGATTTTTGGCGTCCTCTCCTTAATTTTTTCCTTGTTCTATGATAGCACATACGCTATCATGGCTTTTATGAAAAAAGATCCTTTGGCCAATCCCGCCCATGTCCTATTTTCCGACCTGATTGCCGTTTGCCGACGCTATTTTGGAAAACCGAGGATTCGCGGCAGTCATCATATTTTCAAGACGCCTTGGAAAGGCGACCCCAGGATCAATCTTCAAAAAGACGGTAAAATGGCAAAACCCTATCAGGTGAAAGATGTAAAAAAAGCGATTGAAAAATTAGAGGAGTTATCCGATGAAAAGTGATATCAACAAATATACCTATCGCATTGAATGGTCCGAAGAAGATGACTGTCATCTGGCGCATTGCCTGGAATTTCCATCCCTCTCCGCCCATGGCAAGACGGTTGAAGAGGCATTGCGGGAGATTAAATTTGTAGTAACGGAAAGCATTGTCTGGCTCAAAGAGGAAAAGGAACCCATTCCCGAACCGCTCGGGTTGAAGAAATTCAAGGGGAACCTCACTTTGCGTATTCCGCCCGCAAAACACCGGGAATTGGTCATTCGATCGGCTGAAGAAGGCGTTTCATTAAACCAGCTCATTTCGTCAAAGCTTTAAAGCGGTTGTTTTGCGCGAATGACCGATCGCGGAATTAGGCGGTAGTCTATTCGCCCGAAGACAGAAGCGGAAAAGGAAAGAATAAAGACGGGAGAATTTTAAACCGCGAAACAATTTTAAGCAGCACAAAATTGTGTATACGCGAACCACACGAAATAAATCTGCACTCTGGAATCTGCGTTTGCCCACACTTTCTCACGTTCTCACGTTCACACAGTCTATTTCTGCACGCGCAGCCGGGTCGTCAAAACCTCGAGCCGGGTTCGCAAAACCGAAGGGGTCTGCGCGTTGGCCAGCACGAAATCCACGGTTTTCAGCACCTTGAGCCACAAAGGTTTTTCAGGAAAGGTATCGATATGCAGATAGCGGTCCAGGGTCTGGGTGCGTTCCCAACCGTCCCGGTTCGTATAGGCTTTCCAAAGCCCGGACTGCCGGGCCAGGCCGCCTTGGGGAGCCCGGTGGATTGGGTCCAGTAGTCGAACGCGCCGTTCATGACCTCAGCCCATTCCTCCGGGTCCAGCCTTTCGGCCAG
>RPPU01000727.1 GCA_003819975.1 Desulfobacteraceae bacterium | reverse complement strand
TTTCTTTGTCGTCGTGGTTCCAGGTATCGATCAACTTGAAATCTCCGCCAACCGTTTGCGTAAAGGTGCCGGTGGCAAGGATGACTATCAATAGCATCACCAAAAAAGTCTTTTTCATTTTTTTTCCTTAAACGAGTAGAGATTAACAACGCATTCATCCGCATCTTCGTCAAACCCGGGGTTGCCGTTGCGATAAAAGTAATATATCCCGTTCCGTGTTCCCAGGAAATAATCATCGATGGATATGGTGCGTTTTAAACTGAAATTATTGATATCGTAGAACAGCAGGGCGAATCTCTTTTGATTTTCCCCGAAGGTGCGTATCTGGATGACCAGGCAGCCGTCTTCGACCGCGACCCTCATGATGTAAGAGTAAGAGGTCTTCCACCGTTCATAATCCAGGCTTAATCCTTTCTCTTCTTTATAAAATACGAAGTTATAGAAATCCGCCGGCATTTTTTTGTAGAAGGGGGGGATGGTCAAGGGAATCTCTTGGGTTACTTCCATCCGGGTTGCCGAAATCTCATGCACCTTGAGTTCATATTCTACCATGAAAAACACCCGGTTGTTGTAATGGGTCAGGTAATAATCCTCCTCGTGCCGGATTCCGGTAGGAAACTCTTTTTTAAGCAGTTCCTTTATGAGTTTGCCCTGTTCATCAAAGATGTTTACAAGGGCGGCATTTTGTACCTTGCTGCCTTCTTTTAATATTTTATACCCGCCGGTAAACCACTTGTCATCGATAAAAATCATATCCCTTACAATATATGGATAATAGCCTTGTTTTAGCCACATTTGTGATTTCCAGACATAGGTGTTGTCTTTCCTGGTGAAGATTTTCATCTTGTTGGGATATTCAAGAAAAGCGATATCGTTTTGGTACCGGCACTGGGCCATCATCAAATAAAGGTCGGAAGGGCCCTGGCCAAAGGGTGCGAAGCTGACCACTTCTTTCTTAGAAATAATAACGGACCCGACCTTTCCGCAGATACGAGCCACGACATTGCCCTCGTCATTGATTATCGGATCGCCAACGCATGTTAATATTTCTTTGTCGTCGTGGTTCCAGGTATCGATCAACTTGAAATCTCCGCCAACCGTTTGCGTAAAGGTGCCGGTGGCAAGGATGCCTATCAATAGCATCACCAAAAAAATCTTTTTCATTATTTTACCTCCATTAAAAAAACCGGTAACCGGGCTTAGTCTGTTATAGCTTAGCTAGTGGTTCGGATTAATTATCCGTTTGGGGCTCAATTAATATGCATTGACAATCCCCATTGCCAGGGCAAACGCAAGAGTCTACGCCATCATCATTCCACTTAGTACCTTTAATTTTGGTAATCGCTGAAAGGTCAACCGGGATGATGATCAACACCGCCAGTACGGCGGCCATTGCGATCAAGATTATACTTTTTGTTAAAGTTTTCATTTTTCCTCCTTTTTCAATTGGTTTATGGTTTATATGGAACGGCTAAGCCCGGCCCGATTTAGGTCAGAATATAGCACAAAAACAGTAAAAAAGCAAATTTTTTTGCCACCGGGCAACAGTACTCGAAGTTTCGCGGAAAACAAGCGGTCAGCGTATTAGTGTCTGAACAAAGATTTCAAGGATGAAAGGATGCACCGGATGGAATAGTTTCCAGTTATTTTTGATTTTCATCTTTCATTTAGCTAATTCACGGCATAAAAAACCCGCGTGGCATAACTTCCGAATATCAACGCGGCAGCGGAGGTTTCGTTCAATTTCCAGAATACCGAAAGATCAGGTAAGCGCTCGATGTCTACAAATCTTTTTATTAGATTCAAGTTTCCCTCGATCTTTTTCAACTCAACGTAAATTGCAGCCAACAAGCCGCCGATATCCCCACGGCACAGGTAATATTCCACTTTCTTGAAGATAGGCTCGATCAAGCCGTTCTCTTTCATGAAAGTCCCGTAATCGAAATTCTGCAATCCCTGGATGAACACCATGTTCGACGGAGTTTCCGCGATTGTTTTAAGCAGTACCTCATAGGTTAACCTGGCCGACTTCACCTGGTCAAGGGCTTCATCAACCAGGCGGCGCATCTCCGTGTAATCGACGGCTTTAAAACCCTGCAATTCCACCTGCTTCAAGATAGCCTGGATATCGGAACAGGTTTGCAAGTAATAAATCGCACCCTGGATAACCAGGTTCTCCACCGGATTGGCTGCCGCTGCTTTTGCGCTGCCGCCATCGCCACCGGTACCGCTGCCGCTGCCGGATCCATTAAGAATGGTATATGAAAATCCCGGAGTAGCGATCACTAAACAAATCACCAGGCCAAAAAATATTTTAAAGAGAC
>RPPU01000726.1 GCA_003819975.1 Desulfobacteraceae bacterium | reverse complement strand
TTTCCAGGGAGATGAAGGGGTCAAATCCTTCCACGGCCATACCCAAGGATAGCGCATCGTTGGCTACCATGACACCGATGGCGCCCAAACCGATGAGTCCGAGTTTTTTGCCTTTTAACTCGGTCCCGACAAACTGACTTTTGTTTTTTTCGACCAAA
This sequence comes from Desulfobacteraceae bacterium, assembly GCA_003819975.1. The sequence goes on along the minus strand of RPPU01000726.1, from coordinate 2,172 downwards.
GACGGGACATCCGCTCCCTGGCCTTTTAAGGTTTTACAATATTCGATACTTTGCGGCAAATTCCGGGCCGCAAGGAACATGGCCCCGAGAACCAGCTCTTTGACTGCATTGGCATTGGCGCCCGGAGTGTTGAATACCACAACCCCTTTAGCGGTGCATTGTTCCACGGGAATATTATTGACCCCGGCTCCGGCCCTCCCGATGCAGAGTACGGTCGCGGGCATTTCCATTTGCAGCATGTCCGCGCTTCTTACCAGGATTGCGTCGGGATGGGCGATCTCGGTCGCGATCTCATACTGCTCAAGTGAAAATTTCTTTAATCCGACCGGCGAAATTTTATTCAATGTTTTTATTTTAAACATGGCAAATGCTCCTTTAACCTTTGTTTCTGTTTTCAAAGTCTTTCATGAATGCAACCAGCTTTTCAACTCCTTCTACGGGCATGGCATTGTAGATGCTGGCCCGGCAGCCGCCGACGCTGCGGTGGCCCTTTAAAGTGGTTAACCCGGCCTTTTTGGCTTCCGTCAAAAATTTCTCATCCAGCGCTTCGTTCGGCAAGGCAAAAGGCACATTCATGATGGACCGGAACTTCGGGTTGGTGACCGGCGCTTTATAGAGATTGGAACCGTCAATGGCTCGATACAGCATGGCTGCTTTTTCCTTATTACGCGCCTCGATCGCTTTGACGCCGCCTGCGGCTTTAATCCATTCAAAGACCAGCTTGGAAATGTAAATGGCATAGCACGGCGGGGTATTATAAAGCGATTCGTTCTCGGCCTGAACTTTATAATCCAACATCGTCGGAGTGATCGGGAGAGCCGTGCCGACCAAATCTTTCCTGACAATCACGACCGTCACGCCGGCCGGGCCGATGTTCTTCTGAGCGCCGGCATAGATCAACCCGAACCGGGTGACATCATACGTCTCGCCCAGGATATTGGAAGACATATCGGCCACCAACGGAACCGTGCCGGTATGAGGCAGTTCCCGGATGGTGGTGCCTTCAATGGTATTGTTCGTGGTAATGTGAAAAAAATCCGCGTCCCCGGAAAATTTCGCCGGATCCATCACCGGAATTTCCGCAAACTTCTTCTCTTCCGAAGAAGCGACTACGTTGACGCTGCCGTACTTCTTGGCTTCGGAAATGGCTTTCTTGGACCAGGTGCCGGTGTTGACAAAATCGGCCTTCTTGGAATTTCTGAACAGGTTCAGGGGCACCATGGCAAATTGCTGCGAAGCCCCGCCTTGCAGGAACAAGACATAATACGTATCGGGAATACCCATGATCTCGCGTAACGTAGCTTCCGCGGTTTTGATGATTTCTTCAAAAGGTTTGGAGCGGTGACTCATCTCCATGACGCTCATGCCGCTGCCCCGGTAGTCCAACATCTCCTCGGCTGCTTTTTTTAATACCGGCTCCGGCAGCATAGCGGGACCGGCGCTGAAATTAAATACTCTGGCCATCGTTATTTTCCCCTTTTCTTTTTATTGTTTTCACGCAAACCGATGTTTGCGGACAAGATCCGTAAATATCCGGTGTAATCGATGTTGCGGATGATAACTCCCTCCGGCACGCGGACCATGGTGGTGGTGCAATTCAAGATCCCTTTAATGCCTGCGCTTGCTAACTGATCGGCAATTCCCTGAGCCGCCTCCGGCGGCGTGCAAATAATGCCTATTTCGATATTTTTACTTTCAATCACTGTTTTGAGGTTATTGATCCCATATAAGCTGACCGGGGTGATGATCCTTTCTATCTTATTAATGCTGTTGTCAAAACCGGCGGTGATTTCAAACCCATCTTCCCGAAACCCTTCTGAATAGGCCAGCATAGAAGTTCCGATTCGCCCCAATCCGATAATGCAGACTTTTCTGTTTTTATGGAGATGGAGGGCCTGCCCGATATATTTCTTAAGCTCGGCCAAATCGTAATTTCTGCCGGCTACGCTGGGCATGCCTAAATAATATTTGTACAGTCTGCATATCCCAATAATTGATTTATTACATTATCGCAAAATATCTCAAAAGATCAATTGATTATTATTTCTGTATTTCGCGATCATTTTTTTATCAGCTTTCACTTAAGCCCGAAAGCCGAAAAGTCTGCACATGGAATTGTTTGCCGCCCGCCGCTTGCATGGTTTGCGTTTCGATTTCTTAAAAACCGCAATC
>RPPU01000725.1 GCA_003819975.1 Desulfobacteraceae bacterium | reverse complement strand
AGCATCGAAGGAGCAGAGGTGATTCTGAAAAAGGCCGGGGAAGCCGTGCTGGAAGATCTGTTGGCGGCCGACGGCCTGGCCGTGGGCACACCGGAAAATTTCGGTTATATGTCGGGCATGCTCAAGGACTTTTTTGACCGCACATATGACGGCGCCCGGGAAAAAGTCTTCCGCAAACCTTTCGTGATCTTTATCAGCGCCGGCAATGACGGCACCGGCGCGCTGAAAGCGATCGAGCGCATTGCCCTGGGTTTTAAGTTCAAAATGGTTTACACGCCCGTGATCGCCAAAGGCGCCATTACCGAAGAAATCCTCGATCAATGCCGCGAGCTGGGTGCGACCATTGCGAGTGGTTGTCAGATCGGGATTTATTAGTCGGAAGGTTCAGAGTTCACAGTTTAGGGTTCACAGTTCAAGGTTGAAGAATGAAGAATTCCAAGGTCAGGGGAACGGATGACATGGAACTGTCATCCGGGGATGATGAGGAACATCATCCGGGGTTCACAAGAACGGATGACATGGAACTGTCATCCGGGGATGATGAGGAACATCATCCGGGGTTCACAAGAACGGATGACATGGAACTGTCATCCGGGGTTGGCGGCTGTTTCGGAAAAAGATATTGCAATTTTTTTCCAAAAACTCAATAATAATCACGTAAAATGCTGTAATTCCACGACCTACTAAAAGATCAATGCCCATTTATCCTGACCCTTAACCCATAGGAGACCAGCATGGATAAATTGATCGATTTTGCCGCTCAGGAACTCCCTGATCAAATCCGGATTCTTCAAGACATTGAACAAACTCAAAATCAAGAAGCCGTCTTCCCGCTTTTCAAGATTTTGGAAAAAATTCCGGATAAAGACCCGATCCATTACCTGGTCAAAAATACGCTGCACACCCTTTTGGCGCAAAATGAGGAAAAAACAATTCAGGGTTTGGCTTCCGAAAATGCTCTAACCCGCAAAATCTGTATATTCGTCAGCGGCCAGCGCCAATTCAGATCGGCCGGCCCGGCCCTGGTCGACCTGGCATTGCGCGAGAAAGATCCTGCACTTCTTCTTGAAATCCTGTCCGCGCTGGCCCAAATCAAACCCGTCGAAGCCCTGAAGATTTTCAGGGACCATGCGACCGACTCCGCGCCTTTGATTGCCGCTTTGTCCATTGAAATGTTGGGCAATTACGCGGATGCGGATGCGATAGAAATCCTATGCCAAATCATCACGGAATCCGAATCGGAACAACGCTATGAAGAATGTGAATGGACTACTGCCAAGGCCATTGAGTCCCTGGCAAAACTGGGCGCCAAGCCGGCCATCGCGTTTTTGGTTTCCCGCCTGCACCATAAGAACCCCACCGCACGGCGCATGATTCACGAAAAATTGATTGAAATCGGCGCGCCGGCGATCCCTTTGCTGGCGGATATTTCAGTCAAAGGAGATAAAGATCAAAAACTTTTTGCCGCCCGGATTATGGGCGCGATTGGCGATAAAGCCGGCGGCGAGGCCTTGGTCAAGACCCTGGATCAATGCGACGCGGATGACCTGAATCTGAAAGTCACGATCTACGAAGCCCTGGGCCAGGTCTCGTTTTTAAAAGGACTGATCTGTCTGGTTGACGGGTTGAGCAATGAAAAACAAGATTTGGCCCTGATGGCAATCGTCACTTCCCTGAACCAACAGGCCAACCCGGGCGTGACCAATAAGATCAAAGAACTGATTGCGCCCGATACGGCGCAAAGTAGAAAAATCATTCAGACCGTCATTGCCGCCAAAGCGGTCCAGCTCTTTGAAGCCCTTTATGAAGACCCCGGGATCGCCCAAAAAATGATGAATCAGATTGTGGAATCGAACGATGAAGAGATCATCGCGACTTTCCGCCAAAAATTAAAAATGATCGCCAACACCCGGTCGCAAGCCGATGCCCTACTCCTTGAAAAATTGACTGTTGCCAAAGAAGGGATAAAAATCCTGGTCGTGGATGACTCCGCCTCAATGCTTCTGTTTTACCGCAACATTTTGGCGGAATTGAATGCGGCGGTCACCACCGCTGAAAACGGGAAACAAGCCCTGGATCATCTGTCGGGCGGCCAAACATTCGATTTGATCATAACCGATATTAACATGCCGATCATGGATGGCGTGGCTTTGACCCGCGAGATCCGGTCCGATCCGTACAGCGCCGATATCCCCATCATCATGGTCACCAATGAATCGGAAAATTCGCAAGCCACCCTGGCTAAAAAAACCGGGATAAACGGTTTTGTCATCAAACCCTTCACGCCCGATAGCCTGATTAAAAAAATCAAAGAATTTCTGTAAAAGTTATCT
>RPPU01000724.1 GCA_003819975.1 Desulfobacteraceae bacterium | reverse complement strand
GATGCAGCAGGCTTATGATTTGTGGCATGTTGAGCATAGAATGTCGGATGAACTTTCAAAAATAAAATCCATATCGTCTTCTCGTATGTCGACCACGCAAGTAGAGACGTAGGGTCATGTGCTTTTACTGTCTATTCCCGCGAGCGTTGGCATGAACCGATGTTTATGGATTTTTTACTTTCTCCAATAATTCCTTAATCCGTATTTCCGAAGCAGGGGCCCCCGGCTGGAACCTGACAGGATTTCTCACGACCGCAACTATTCCAGCCAGTTCTTTGGTTGACAACTCTGCAATTTCTTTTTGATAATATTTCTTTGCGACCGCCTGCAAACCTTCACTGCAGCCGGAAAGGCTGCAGTTTACCCAAATACCGAATGCCTCTTGATCGTTTATATGAATTCGACTTGCCGCATTCCAAAGCATGTTATTGAGATGCCATATCAGATTGCTTTTACGATGCTTGCTAAACACCAAATACATATAGACTTGGCGCATAGTATAATAGCGCCGGATGCCTTCTTTAGTCTCGCCCGCGACTGCTATGGGATATAGAACATCCCCTACTGATTGGATTCTATCATTTCCATCTTTCGCAAGCTGTTTTAACTCGCTTAAATGCGGCAAAAAGGATACACCATCCCACACTATCAATCCTATCACCGGCAGCAGTACGAAAATTATCAGTATTTTTATTATAATTTTCAAAATGATTATCTAAAAGCTTTAAGCCTTCTTAGCTCGTCCAAGTCTCCCCCTGCGCCCGGTTTTCAGCCAGTGCAGCGGCAAAGGCTTTGGCGTCGGCCACGGCTTCTTCGCCGGTGAAATCGTCGATGCCGTTGACGTCGCGCACGCCCAAGTGGCCGGCGAATTCCATTTCGGCGTACGAGCACAGGCGTTTTACGGACGCTTCAAAGAGATCGGGCCCGGTGCCGGACTCGTCGCCATAGGTCGTGATCATGGCGACTTTTTTCCCGGCCAGCAACATGGGCTTCTTTTCAAGATCGTTATATTTCTTGGACAGAGAAAAACAACGGTCTATCACTATTTTCATCTCCGGGGTACAGAACCAGGAAAAAATCGGGCTCGCCAAGACAATCACATCGGAGGACAGGATCTCGGGGAACAAATCATTCATATCGTCTTTTTGGCTGCAACCCGGGCCGTCCATAACTTTCTGGCAAAGAAGACATTCCTTGCAGCCCCGAATCGTCTTTCCGCGCAACGTGATATAATGAACTTCTTCGCCGCGCCGGTCCAGTTCCCGCATGAAGGGATTCAGAAGGGTGGCGGTATGGCCTTTTTCACGAGGACTGCCCATGATAACGAGATATTTCATTTTTTGCTCCTCTTATAAGCCGGGATATTTCTCGCGCAAAGGACATAATTTTCGAAAATCAGAAAATTACTCCAGTGCCGCCAGACGCAAAGAAAACCATTTTTCTTTTTTTAATACAAAACATCTGCAGCTCCACGGTTCCATGTAAGGATATTCAGGCTGGTTGCCCTGAATGGCCAAGTTTTTGTAAATAAGCAAATTTAAATAAAAAGAGCTTAAAAATCAATCGCTTTCTTAATAATCCTCATTTTCTTATCATTTTCAGAAAGGTTTTCCGCAATACCCGCTAACCGGGCTATTTCCCTTGACCCCTTAAGCCATATTTTCTATAATTTAACTTTAAAAAACAAACTGTTATGAGGGAAAGCAATGTCAGGATTATTCCGCTGTAAAGGTTTTCTTGTCCTGGTTGGGCTGTTGTTGCTTACCGCCTCCTGCGATCAAAAGCCTAAAAACACTCAGGACCAGGCACCAGTTGAGCCCCAACCCATGATCGCGCTCCGAAGTCCCGGCCAACTCTCAGATGACCTGAAAACCATCCTGGCTGCTTACCGCCAAACCATTATCCTAATGTGGGACGAAGCCACTCTGCCGGCCAAAGACCGGCCTAATGCCTTTGTGGTGGGCAAACTCCTGTTTGAGGAAAATTTGCCCAAATTACAAAGCCTGGAAACGGAACTTATTGCTGAAATCGAGGCCTCCGTAGCCGATCGTTTTAAGAACCCGGCTGCCCTCACCGAAGCTTTTCTGAATACCCTTGAAAACGAACCCTCCTGGCGCGATGCGGACAAACTCGCTTTCCAGGATCTGGTGGAAACCATTGGCATCAAACTGGATACCCTGGCTCCGGATCGCCCGGCCGGTAAAGCGCTCCAGGTCCGCATCAACGAAGACCGCAAAGCCCTTTTCGAAATCCGCGTGCTCTATGCCAAAGAAATGGAACGGGTCTTTGCCCAGTTTCAAACCCGCGGCATGCCCGTGCAACGCGAAGCCTGGG
>RPPU01000723.1 GCA_003819975.1 Desulfobacteraceae bacterium | reverse complement strand
TGATCTTGGTATTGAACTCCTCCTGGGCGCGGATCAGATCCCGGGCTTTCTTCTCATCGAGGTATAGATCTTTATACCGGATATATTCCAGCAGGTATATCCGGGATTCCTTGTACCTGCCGGCCAGAAAAGACCAATCGGAAAGAAGCTGGTAATACCAGAAATTCAAGTAATTGTCCTTGATCCCGGGAATGATTCTCTTGCATTCCGCGAGTACCTGTTCCGCCTGATCGACTCTTTTCCGATCGATGAATATCTTTCCCATGCTCAGTAGTGTTCTCAAGCGCGGCTCGATTGTTTGCTCGTCCTTATAATAAGTCAGAACTTCGGTAAACACCGGGAGCGCCTTGTCATACTCATGCGACTCCATATAGGTCTGGGCGATATTACTAAGGATTATTGCCAGCCGCAATTCCGCTTTCAATTTTCGATAGATCTCGGCTGCCTTGATGAAATACTCCAGTTCCTTTTCGAAGTTTTGTCGATCCCTATAATTGAGCGCCAATTGATTGTAAAAGAGGGCTTTGTCGAAATCGTCGCTGACGATTTCCAGTCCGGATCGCAGGTAATGATCGCTTTCGTCGAGATTTCCGGTTTTTCGATAGGATTGGGCGATATAGACATAGATTCTTTTTAGTTCGTTTACATATTCTTTTTTATCACCGCACATCTCCAGGGCCTTGAAATAAAGGCCGATCGATCTTGCCGGCGGGCTTTTCTCGTCGGCGGAAGCGTACCGGGCCTGAATGATAAAATTGTAGATCATCCCTTTGCGATTGCCGCTTTTTCTAAAGAGGGCTTCAGACAATTGAATGTGTTTCAGCCCTTTTTCCCGGTTTGTCGTTTTTAAATTCGACGCGATCTGCAGGTGGGCGTATCCCTGTCCGTCAAGGTCATTCTCCTGCTCCGAGATCTGCAGCGCTGTTTTTGCATATTCCATGGCTTTGGCGGGATTCTCTAACTGGTATTCCTCGGCCAATTTATTTAAAAGTTCGACTTTTTCCCGGCCTTTCAGGTCCGGAAGTTTTTTTTCCAATTGGCGGAGTTCCTGAAAGGTCAGGTTGGAAAAAAGAAGATTGCCGGAAAAGAACAGAAGCAGTAAAAAAAATCTCCCTTTATATTTCATGTCATTCTGCTAATTATAGCAAATTTGAAGCATTTCGGCTCGATACAGTATAATGGGATGGATACAGGTAAACGGTCATGCTAGAAATATTAAAAGAGAGTTTACAGGATATTCTGCTGGATAAAAGAGTTTCCCTGGTGATGCTCTATCATAAAGACGGCGAGATTCTATGGAGCCGTGGCCGTGCCGTATTCGGCACTTCCATTGCCGAAGGCAGAGGGTTTCCGGCGGGGTTGATTCAAAAGAATATGGCGGTGAAAAAAAGCGTCAGCGATACGGATCGTCTGATCTATTTTCATGAGGAAAATGTCAGCGAATCGGCCCAAAAGCTCCTGATCAAACATATCCTGATTTATCCCGTCAATGACTATTTCCTTTATATCGATAGCGGCTGCACTTTGAGTTTTTCCAAATCTGAAATCGAAAAAATAAAACTTCTGGCCGATTTGCTGCAAAAGACGATTTCACAGATCAAGCATCAGAATCGGATTTTCGGTGAACCCTCCGGCTCCGGCGAAGCCATGAATCAGGTCAAGGAATTGATTCTGAAGTTTTCCATCGAAGAAGACTGCGTGCTCCTCTGCGGAGAAACCGGGGTCGGAAAAAGCTATGTCGCCGAGTTGATCCACCGGTATTCGGGATTGAAAGGAAATTTCATCGTTTGCGATACCACCACCGTCAATCAGGAATTGCTGGAAAGCGAATTGTTCGGGCACAAGCGCGGGGCCTTCACGGGAGCCGTCGCCGACAAAAAAGGGCTGATCGACACCGCTGATTGCGGCACCCTGTTTTTTGATGAAATATCGGAAGTCAGCCTCTCTTTTCAGGCAAAACTTCTGCGCTTCATCGAAACAAAAAACTACCGGGTGGTCGGCGATCCACAGGAGAAAAAAGCCGATGTTCGGATCATTGCCGCGACCAACAGTAACTTGGCTCAGATGGTTTCGGCAAAGCTTTTCAGGGAAGATCTCTTCTTCCGGTTGAATATCCTGTCGATCAAGATCCCTCCGCTCCGGGAAAGAAAAAACGACATCCAGCGGCTGGTGATCGAGAAAAGTCATTATCTGAAGGGGAAAATACCGGGCAAGCATTTCTGGGAGGCGCTGGCGGATTATCGCTGGCCGGGAAATATCCGGGAACTGTTCACCGTCATCAAAAGAGCCGGAATTCTGTGCGGTTCGCCGATCACCGGAGATGACATCAAAAAACTGCT
>RPPU01000722.1 GCA_003819975.1 Desulfobacteraceae bacterium | reverse complement strand
GTCAACCGCGACATCACCGCGCGCAAACAAGCGGAGCAAGCGTTGCGGGCGAGCGAAGAAAAATACCGCAACCTGGTAAAATACGCGCCGGCGGCTATTTATGAAATCGATTTACAAGGCGCGCATTTCCTCAATGTTAACGATACCATGTGCGCCATTTTGAAATTCACCCGGGAAGAACTGCTGGCCGTTACCCCGGGGGACCTTTTGGATCCGGCAAGCCAAGTTCTGTTTTCCGAAAGAATCCGGAAAACGCTGGCCGGAGAAAAAATAGACGAGTCCGTGGGCTACCGCATCCGGCGCAAGGACGGCGAATGGATTTACGTAACCGTCAATGCCGGGATCTTGTCGGATGCAAACGGCGAGCCGGCAAGGGTCGCGGTCATCGCCTATGACATCACGGAGCGCAAGCGCAACGAAGAAGCGCTGCGCCGGACCAATGAAGAGCTGTCCCAATTCAACCGGGCCATGGTGGGCCGCGAAATCCGCATGATCGAACTGAAAAAGGAAGTCAATGAATTGTCCGCCCGGCTCGGTTTGGCTCCGGTGTATCCGGAAATAGGAGCGTGAAAAGTGAAACGTGAAAGGTGAAACGTTTCACTTTTCACGGCTGTTTCCGATTTCTGACGTTTCACTTTTCACCTTTCACCTTTCACGTTTTCGGCGAGTTACGGGTTGCGGGTTTGAGAAGTGCAACGCAGTGGCCTATCGCCGGGCTTGAGCCGGCAACGCATTTTTAAAGTAAAATAAATTCATTACAGAGAAAGAAAAACATGAAGAAGAAAACAATGATCTCAATCGCGGTCGCCGCGGCCTTGCTCGTTACCGTCGCCGCCTGGTACGCGCGGAGTTCCTCCCGGAAATTTTCAGGAGAACCCGAAGCCATCCGGATCGCTTATTCCCCCTTCATATCCGCGACCCTTTTTTGGATAGCGGAAGAGCGCGGTTTTTTTGCCGAAAACGGCCTCAGCGTGACGGTGCGGAAATTCGATTCCGGGGCCGAGGCCCTGAACGGCGTATTGAACGCCGAAGCCGACGTGGCGGTGGGCCTGGCCGAATTCCCGTTGGTTCGCAAAACACTGCTTAAAGAAAAAATCCGCGCCTTTGGGAACATCGACAAAACCGAATTAATCCATATTGTCGGCCGTAAAGACCGGGGCATTCTCTCAGGTTCGGATCTTAAAGGTAAAACAGTCGGAACGGCTTTGAAAACCGTGTCGGAATTCTATCTCGGCGTATTTCTCAATCAAAACGGCTTGACCATGCAGGATATAAAGCTCCGGGATCTCAAGACACCCGCGCAATGGGTGAATGCCGTGGCCGATGGCGAAATAGACGCCATCTGCATTGCCCAACCCTATGTCGATCTCATCCAAAAACGCCTGGCCGATAAGGCCGTGGTTTGGCCGGCCCAGGGCGGTCAACCGTTATATAGCCTGCTCGTCAGCGGGAACGAATGGCTCGCCGCGCACCCGCAAGCGGCAAAAAGGTTCCTGAAAGCCCTGGCCCAAGCCGAGGAGTATGTTGTTCGTTATCCGGCCGAAGCCAAGGCCATTGCGGGCAAGCGCTTGAACCTGGAATCCGCGTACCTGGAAAAGGCCTGGCCGCAAAACCGGTTCGAACTCTCCCTGGATCAAGCCCTGATCGCGACCATGGAAGACCAGGCCCGTTGGATGATCAAAAACAATTTAACCGAAGCAAAAGAGATGCCCGATTTCCTGGATTCCCTTTCCTGGGATGCCCTAGAGCAGATTAAACCGGAAGCAGTGACCGTGATTCATTGATCCGGCCGGAGACCCGCCATGACCATTCGCAAGAAACTATACCTGAATTTCATCATTTCCATCAGCCTGGTCGCGGCCCTCATTGCCGTGATTTTCATCACTTCCCGGGAAATAGTCCGGGAAAACCGGAACCTGGCCGTATCGCGCGAAATCCAGCAAGCCGTGTCCGAACTGGATATTCTGATCTACGAGTACCTGCTACATCATGAAAAGCGCGCGGAGAACCAATGGCATCTGCGCAATGCTTCTTTGAGTCGGTGGTTGTCCGCGGCCCGGACGTTCAAGGACGATCGCGTCCTGGCGGAGCGCTTGTCCGCCAATGCCGCCATATTGGAAAATTCTTTTAAAAAAATGGTCGCGGAACATGCCCAAAGGAATTACCTTTTGGCGAACCGGCCTTCGCCAAAAGAAACCGAATCCTCGATCATGCGGGAAGAGCGCTGGGTGGCCCGGCTGTTAATCGCTTCACAAACCATGCTCAATGACGCGGCCCGGCTCGCTGAAAAAAGCCAGGCCGAACTGCTTAAAGCCCAGACCTGGTCGCGTAATCTGACTTTATT
>RPPU01000721.1 GCA_003819975.1 Desulfobacteraceae bacterium | reverse complement strand
TTCCGGAATATTCTCGGTTTTCACCTCTTTGATGAGCGCCAACGCAGCCGGATTATCGTCGCAGCGCGTTCCCAAACGCAGATGGTATTCCGTTCTTTCGGCGTAATTCAAATTTTCCCTCCATTCCTCGTTTGCCTTGAATCATTGTCATTGTCCGTTATTGTTGTTCCGAATAGACTTTTTTATAGTTACCCACGTCCTCTGTTCGGCCTGCAACAACGCAAGCATAATCCCAAACCAACTTCCACGCCGAATTTCTTGCACTCAGCGTATGCATGTCCGCAAAAATGCAATTTTGAGTATATCGATCCCCTCCGCCGGCTTTCAACGCTTGAATGACAACGGTAAAGCAGTTATCTTGATCTGTCGACATCCATGAATTGATTTTGATTCTCTTCGATGGTTCCCGATCGAACTCAATTAAAAAGCCCTGCCACCATTTTTTTATTTTTCCGAGATCTAATTTACCTATCGGAATTTCAATTTTACTATGTCGAAAATTTTCAGCACCACCTTCATCTTGCGGGACTGTTCTGGGAGGGGCGGTTTTATAGCTAATGTAATTTACGGCGGCGAAGCTTTTGTCTAAAAACTGCCGCGGGACAATGGCGTCTACGGGCTTAGTAATAAAAGTGTAGTCCGGTAATTCCAATCCGGCATAACTGTTATTGCAGGGATATTCATCGACCCAAACATGAACGACATAAAAGGCTTCCATTTTTTGCTCCTGAAAAAATTAGATTATTGGCATTAGAACCCGAACGCTGCGGTTTAACCGACTTAAAATCTACTTTTTCATTATCGATAATAAAAAAGTAACATTCTTGAATAGGTTGAAAAGCTGTTCCTTCTTCCCCGGTCGATCTTATCTGAAAACGATAAAATCATGTCGATCTATTCAAGTCCTATTCCTCACAATCTTTCGGGAAATCGCAACAGCTCGCGTTTAATTCCCCTTCCTGCCGTAATCGAAATCGTCGGGATCTCCCTGCCCCACTCTGAATTTTTTTCAAGAATGGCGGGAATATTGCCCCCAAGGGATCGCGAACTTGAAGTATAGAGAGTTTGAAACGCCTCGTAGAAACTTTTACCGTTGGTTTGTTCTAATTTATCGATGATACTCACCAACAAGCCGGCGTCATTGAACGCGGAAAAGGGGTCCAAGATAAAAACCGTTCCGGGCAAATCGAGAGGTTTATCGCCCGCAGAGTCGCCGATAATGATCACATCGTCTTTCGCCGTTTCCACGCTCAGATCTAATCCCTTAAGAACACCAAGATAAACTTTACCTGATCCGCTTTGGAATAAACCCGTATCGCCGCAGAAAACGCGCTGAAAAAAAGGTTGTAGTCCGGTCAAACGCAAAACGTTAGTCACATAATCCGATTTGGCCAGGGAGGTAATGACATGCGTATACCCCTTGGTCGTCAACAGAGGCAGAGCGGTTTTGATTCCGAATCGGATGCCGAACTCGCTTTTCGTGTGCGACTGCGGTTCTTCACCTTTCATCAGCGCCAGAATTCCTTCGAAAAAGCCCAAGGTGCCGTCTAAATCCCAAAAAATAAATTTTTTGCTCATAAATAGAACTCCTTAAATTTGTAGTCTGCAAACCATCGCTTAAATCGTCCTGCACATTCCCGATTCCCGCTTGAATTCTTTTAATGTTCATTCCGACTCCACTTTTCATTTTCCAACATTCCGTTTTCTCTCTTTGGTCGTTCCATTTACTCCATTTTATCGTTCCGAACGCAGGTAAACAGAACCGCTAATAAACGCCGATCGGGAAAAGGGGAATTGAATAGGTTTCTAATTTTATTCGCGTTCATCGGCGTCCCTTCGGTTATCAGTCAACAGTCATCAGTCATCGGTTACCAGTCACCGGTCAACCGGTCAACAGTCGGGTTCAAAGTTCAACGTTCACGGTTCACGGTTGTCATTCCGAACTCCCGTGAGGAATCGTATATACGATTTCTCGTCATTGTTAATCATCAGTCATCAGTCAACAGTCATCCGTTACCAGTCATCAGGCACATTTTCACTTTCTCACGTTCAAACATTCTTTCAAACACCTATATACGATTTCTCGTCATTGCATTCCTCGAAATGACAAGCAGAGGCGCATACGAGTTAAACCGCTTATTCCCAACTCTTTGCTCTCTGCTCTTTGCTCTTCTCCCTCCTGATCCTCCAACCCAACCCGGCCGTAACCGTGGCCAAGACCGTAAACCAAGAAACGGCGCTCCGGACCGCGGCAATGAAGCACCCGCCTCCGCCCCCTCCGCCGCCTCCGGCATCGCTGCCGCCACCGCCCGATCCCGGCGTCGTAACCGCAACCGATTCGCTCG
>RPPU01000720.1 GCA_003819975.1 Desulfobacteraceae bacterium | reverse complement strand
TGATCGGTCCGAACGGGGCAGGCAAGACCACGGTTTTCAACTGCCTGACCGGGTTTTTGCCTTTGGATCAGGGCGACGTTTTTTTGGAAAACCGTTCCATTAAGAACCGCAAACCGTATGAAATCTGCCGCCTGGGTCTGGTGCGCACATTCCAGATCGTGCGGCCGTTTCTGACTATTTCCGTGCTGGAAAATGTGCTGGTGGCGGCTATGTTGCGGGAACCGTCCCTGAAAAAAGCCAGAGCAACTTCCCGGAACATATTGGAGTTCACGGGTTTGGGTAAATATATGCAGGCCCCGGCCGGCAGTCTGCCTTTGCCTTTACGCAAGCGCCTGGAGCTGGCCAAGACTTTAGCCACCCAACCCAAAGTTCTGCTGTTGGATGAAGTCATGGGCGGGCTCATTCCATCGGAAGTGGATGAGATCATCCGTTTGCTTCGGGAGATTCATAAAAAAGGCATGAGTATCCTCTTGATCGAACATGTGATGCGCGGGGTCATGGCGCTGTCACAGCGCGTGCTCGTGATCAACTATGGCCGAAAAATCGCCGAAGGGGCGCCCCAGGAAGTTGTGACCAATGCGGAAGTGATCGAGGCTTATTTAGGAAAGGAATTCAGAAGTGCTCAGGGTTGAGACCATCGATGTTTTTTACGGCGATTTGCAGGCCTTACACCAGGCCGGTTTCGAGGTGCGGCCGGGCGAGATCGTGGCCGTGATCGGCTCGAACGGTTCGGGCAAATCAACCTGTCTGAAAGCGATTTCCGGTCTGTTGCGGCCGAAGCACGGGCATATCTATTTCAACGAGCAAGATCTCCGAACCGTTTCCACTTCCGGAATCGTGGAAATGGGCTTGAGCCATGTGCCGGAAGGCCGGCAGCTGTTTCCGAACATGACCGTGATGGAAAACCTGGAAATGGGCGCCCAGTTTGCGGAAATGAAAAGGAAGCGGCGCGAGACTCTGGAAGAAGTTTTCGAATTGTTCCCGCGTCTCCGGGAACGAACGGGCCAATCGGCCGGTACTTTGAGCGGCGGCGAGCAGCAGATGCTGGCCATCGGCCGGGGGCTCATGTCGCGGCCCAAGCTGCTGATGCTGGACGAACCTTCGCTGGGCCTGGCGCCGCTGCTGGTTTCCACGATTTTCAAAACCATTGAAGACGTCAACCGCAAAGGCATGATGATCCTGCTGGTCGAGCAAAATGTGTTTCACGCCCTCAAACTCTGCAAGCGCGGCTATGCGCTTGAAAACGGCGCGGTCTCCATATCGGGAACCGGAGAAGAGCTAATCAAGAACGAACACATCCGCAGGACCTATTTGGGACTGTAAGAATATTTTTTAACCACAGATGGCCAGGATTGCCACAGATGATGAAGAATATTTTTGTTCCGCCGACACGGCGGAACAAAAGGTATCATCGCTTCAGGATTTTTCGATCTTATAAAACATGAAGTCGAGAAAACCTTTGCGAATTCACTATTAGGGTACGTTTTAACTAAAAATGGACTGAATGAAAGCCGAGGACCATCAAAAATAGAAAATCACCCGTCCGGGTGTGACTGGTTTTCTTCGGCCGTGTCGGCCGAAGAAAAAATCTATGGCAATCCCGGCCATCTGTGGTAAAAATATTGTAAAATGGAAGAGAGGAGAATTATGAAAACCATCGGACTTTTGGGCGGCATGACCGCCGAATCTTCGGCAGAGTATTATCGCATCATAAATCAGGTAGTGCGTGAACGTTTGGGCGGGATTCATTCGGGTAAAATCATCATGTACTCGGTGGATTTCGGTGAGATTGAGCCATTGATGGACCGGGAAGATTGGGAGCGGATCACCGTCATCCTGATCAATGCGGCCCTGCGCCTGGAGCGCGCCGGCGCGGATCTGTTGCTTTTATGCACCAACACCATGCACAAGCTGGCCGAGCCGATCCAAAACGCCATCCATATCCCGTTGCTCAGTATCATCGAGGTGACGGCAAAACGGATTCTGGATGCCGAGCTAAAGACCGCAGGTTTGTTGGGCACCCGTTTCACCATGGAAGGCGATTTTTATCGTCGTCCGCTTGAAGAGAAATTCGGAATCAAAACTATTATTCCGGAGAAAGAAGACCGTGAAAAAATTCATCGTATCATCGTGGAGGAGCTGTCGATCGGTAAAATAGAAAATGAAAGCAGGAAGACTTATCTACGGATTATGGAAAAATTAAGAACCCGGGGTGCCGAAGGCGTTATTCTGGGTTGCACCGAGATCCCATTATTGGTTCAGGCGGAGCATACCGAGGTCCCGCTTTTCGACACCACGCGCCTGCACGCCGAAGCGGCCGTGCAACAGGCCCTGGGATAAATCAAAGACG
>RPPU01000719.1 GCA_003819975.1 Desulfobacteraceae bacterium | reverse complement strand
GATGGTTCCGCCGGTCCCGACGCCGGCCGTCAGGAAGTCCGCTTGTCCGTCCGTGGCTTGCCAGATTTCTTCCGCCGTAGTCCGGCGGTGAATCTCGGGATTGGCCGGATTGGCGAATTGATTCGGCATATAGGCTTTCAAGTTATCGGCCAGAATTTCATTGGCCCGTTTGATCGCGCCTTTCATGCCTTCGCCGCCCGGAGTCAGCACCAGGTCGGCGCCCAGATGCTTCAACAATTTCCGGCGTTCCAGGCTCATGGTTTCCGGCATGGTCAAGATCAGATGATATCTTTTTACCGCGCAAACAAAAGCCAGAGCAATGCCCGTATTTCCGCTGGTCGGCTCCACAATGACCGTATCGCTCTTGAGCAAACCTTTTTCCTCGGCGGCCGCGATCATGGCCAGACCGATCCGATCCTTGACGCTCCCTAAGGGGTTTTTGAATTCCAGCTTGGCCAGGATGGTGGCGCCCAAGCCCCTGGTCAGCCAATTCAAACGCACCAGCGGAGTCGCACCGATGGTTTGAGTGATGTCGTCGAAAATATTTTTCATGTTTTTATCTCTTGGCTCGTTTTTTAAAGACACACCACGAAGACGCAAAGACACAAAAGATTCGATTTTTTTATGCTTCTAATCTTCGCGTCTTGGTGTCTTGGTGGTTAGATTTTTTCTGAATTTTTGCGACCGTTTTGCTTTTGTAAATCATCGGCGGTTTTTTCAAAAAAATCTTGGTATCCGGCGGCACGGATTCGATGATCCAAACATTACCGCCGATGATCGACCGGCTGCCGATCACGGTTTCGCCCCCCAGGATGGTGGCCCCCGAATAGATGATCACGTCGTCTTCGATCGTGGGATGGCGTTTTTGACTGCGCAGTTGCCCGACCGCGTTTTTCGGCACGGACAGGGCGCCCAAAGTGACGCCCTGATAGATCCGCACCCGTTTGCCGATATCGCTGGTCTCGCCGATCACCACGCCTGTACCGTGATCGATAAAAAAGCTCTCTCCGATATTCGCGCCGGGATGAATATCGATTCCGGTCAAGGTATGGGCATACTCGGTCATGATGCGCGGAATCAGGGGAATGCCTTGTTGATGCAGCTGATGCGCAATGCGGAAAATCGTGATCGCCGCCGGCCCGGGATAGCTGAAAATGATCTCATCATAACCCTTGGCGGCCGGATCGCCCTCATAAGCCGCGCGTACATCCTTGGCCAGGGCAATGCGTAATTGCGGCAAAGCGCGGATAAAAACAATGGCCGCCTCCCGGCCGCGTTCTTCGCAATGGGTGCAGGGCTGATCATAACGCAGGCATTCGTGACGGATGGCCAGGCCGATCTGCTCGGCCATGATTTCAAAAAGCGCCGTGACCTCCTGGCCGAAATAATAGGGTAAATTGACTTCATCCACCCGGCTGTTGATGAAATACCCCGGATAAAGAATGCGCCGCAGCCGGGTCAGGATATCGATAATGAGATCCCGGGAAGGAATCGGTTCCGGCCCCACATGGTCAAAGCAGTCCGCACGGCTGCAGGACAGCACCAGCTCATTGACGATCTGGGGAATTTCTTCGCGAAATTTGTGGGTGTGAACCATTTCGGTCTTGCAGCGCTCATTGTCGACGATTTTTTTTAATCCCATGATGGAACCACCTTGCTTTTAATAGCAAGTAGGGGCGACCGGCCGGTCGCCCCTACCGATAAAAATTTTATGGCCAATATTTCGGGACAAACATCTGTAAAATTTACGCCTTGCATGCAGCCCCTTCCGTCTGCCCGAACGGCGAAAGCCGGCGCAAGGTCGCGATAATCGGCGGCAATTTTTCAATGACAAAATCGATTTCCGCTTCCGTATTGTAGACGCTCAAGCTGAAACGGACCGAGCCGTGGGCCATGGTAAAAGGCACGCCCATGGCGCGCAACACGTGCGAAGGCTGCAGAGAACCGGAGGTGCAGGCCGACCCCGAAGAAGCACAGATGCCGAACTCGTCCAGGTGCAACAGAATCGCCTCGCCTTCCACGAACTCGAAGCTGATATTGGTGGTATTGGGCAGCCGCTGCGGCACATTCCCGTTGACCTTGGTATTGGGAATGTGCGCCAGAATCTCCTTTTCGAGCTTGTCGCGCAGCCGTCTGACTTCGGTGTTCTCTTTTTGTAGATTGCGGCCGGCCAGTTCGCAGGCCTTGCCCAGGGCAATGATACCGGCCGTGTTCTCGGTGCCGCCGCGCCGGCCCCTTTCCTGATGTCCGCCGATCAGGAACGGCACGAACTTGGTGCCCTTACGCACATAAAGCACAGCCACGCCTTTGGGCGCATGCAGCTTGTGGCCGGACAACGACAGCATATCCACGG
>RPPU01000718.1 GCA_003819975.1 Desulfobacteraceae bacterium | reverse complement strand
TGAACATTCCCAGCCCTGTTCCCTTGCGCCCTTTCGATGAATAAAACAGGGTGAACATCTGCTTTATCCGGTTTTCATCGACTCCGCCGCCGTTGTCGGTGATATCGAAACAGATAAAATCCTTTTCGGCGGCGACGTTGAATTCAATGCGGTAACCCAACTTCATGGTTTATACCCCTCCATACCCACTTTTTGGTGGGAGGCAAAAATTTATTCTAAATAAAATCAATGTGATAAAAATTTGAAAGCCGATGTAGTGCCAAAATTATTAGATAAAGTTGGTTTTTACTTGCATCCTCACCGCCGAGATGATATCTTCCACTCATGTTCATCAGAAAAACAACCCATACCAACAATAAGAACGGTCAGAAATACCATACGTACAAATTGGTGGAATCCGTCCGCACCGCCAGGGGGCCCCGACAACGAACTGTTTTGAATATTGGGAATACTTTTTCCCTTCCACCGGAAAAATGGAAAGAACTCGCGAATCGAATCGAAGTCATCCTTTGCGGTCAACTTACCCTTTTTCCGGCGCCCGAAGAGATAGAGCAACTCGCGAAACACTATGCGGAAAAAATTATACGCAGACACGGTCAAAGATCCCCGATACCCGCCGAAGATGAGAATAAACCTGATCTCCAGACCGTAGATGTCAACAGCCTGGAAAACGAACAAATTCGATCCGTTGGCGGAGAAAGCGTCGTCCTTGCGACTATCAAGAAACTTGCATTGGACCGCCTGCTGGAAACTTTGGATTTCAGTCCGCCCAACATTGAGGCCACCATCGGCGTAATCACCGCGCGATTGCTGGCTCCGGCATCCGAGCGCGCCACACATTTGTGGCTTCAAAACAATACCTCTCTCGATGATCTGATGGGAACCAGTTTTGCATCTCTTTCTCAAGATAGGGTTTATAAGGTGTCCGACATGCTGCTCGGAAATAAGGATACTATCGAGTCCCATCTACAGAACCGGGAGCAACATCTTTTCAATCTCGAAGAAAAGATACTTCTCTATGATTTGACGAATACTTTTTTTGAAGGCAGTGGCAAATATAATCAAAAGGCGCACTTCGGTGTTTCCAAAGAGAAGCGGACTGACTGCCCGCTGGTAACTCTTGCGCTGCTGATGGACTCCGACGGATTTCCGAAAAAAAGTCGATTCCTTGAAGGGAATGTAAGTGAACCTGGGACGTTGAAAAAAATGCTTCCGACGATATGCACTGCGACGAAGAAACTAATCGTGGTCACGGATGCGGGGATCGGGACGCGGGAGAATGTCCAGTGGATGAATGAAAATGAATACCATTATATCGTGGTGTCCCGAAAGCGCAAACTTGAGATACCCGATGACATTGAAATGGTAACGCTCCGGGAGGACGATCGAAGAGTCATCCGAGCGGCCGTCCGGATTAATACTAACGGTGAAATGGAAGTCTACTGCCATTCCACGGCGAAAGAAATAAAGGAACGCGGAATCAAGAACCGTTTTGAGAGACGATTTGAAGATAATTTGGCGAAGACCCGGGATGCCCTTCATAAGAAGTCCGGGACGAAGAAATATGACAAAGTTCTGGAAAAAATCGGTAGATTGAAGGAGAAGTATCGAAGGGTGGCGCGTCGCTATGAGATTCGGGTTGAGAAAGATGATCAATCGGGAAACATCTCCGACATCACCTGGATCATGAAACAAATTGACGACATCGATGGATACTATGTGCTTCGTTCCAATCTCAATAATAGCAACGAAAAAGAAATATTCGATATTTTCAACCAACTGCTTGACGTGGAGGATGCTTTCCGTTCGATGAAGTCCGAACTTGGACTCAGACCGGTTCATCATCAGATTGAATTTCGATGTGACGGTCATCTGTTTATAACTTTGCTGGCTTATCATGTCCTTCATTCGATCCGTATGAAGCTTAAAAACAGTGGCATGACTCACAGTTGGTCAACAATTCGTGACAGACTTGCCACCCACCATCGGGTGACGACCTCCATGAGACGCTCGGATGGCAAGATGATTTATATTCGAAAAACCGCCAAACCGGAAGAATGCCACACCAAAATCTATGACGCACTTGGCCTTCCCCATCGACCTGGCAGAATCAGCAAGACGATTCTTTAACATTTCCCGGTGTGACTCCCTCGACAAAATCTGTAGTGCCCAAATCGGGTCTTGTTCTGACATAACAACATGATATCGCACGCAAAAAATTTTCGAGCCATGAAGTTGGGTTAAGAATTGTTTTTCGAATTAATCGCGCGGATAGCGCCGGACAATCCGGACCGATCATGTCATGGTCATTATAAAACCCATAACCCGGAGGTGGATGATGGCCCGGAAGATGGAGCGAG
>RPPU01000717.1 GCA_003819975.1 Desulfobacteraceae bacterium | reverse complement strand
CGCGCCTGCAGGATGGGATCATAGGCAGCTTCATTGCTGTCCGGCCCAAACCCGGTCAGACCGAGCCAAATAATATCCGGCTTGATGGCTTTGAGGGTCTCGTAAGCCACGCCCAATTTTTCATAGTTTTTGGGAAGCTGGTTGGTGGCAAAGATATCGACTTTTAATTTTTGGATCAGAGCCCTAAAAATCTTTTGCCCTTCCGGTGTGCCTAAATCAAGAGTCAGGGCCTTTTTCCCGGCATTGATACAGAGATAATAGGCGTTCATTCTCTCTTCTTTAAGGATATTTGCGCCGATCAGCCGGTTTGGGTCGCCATAGACGGGATGTTCCAGACGAATCACTTGCATGCCGTCTTGAGCCAGCAGGAAGGTTAGATAAGGTAATACAGTAGCTTGTTCCAGGGATAAAATGGTCAGGTTTTCAAACAGTTTCACGGATTATCCTCCTTTTCAGGCCAGGGACCTTAATACACCTGCCTGGTGAGTAAAGTTAGTCTGAGAGGGAGATAAATTTCGTGATAGTTTGTATACTGTATACAACTTATCATGTCAAAGATTTTTTTAAAATATTTTTATTAACCCGGAACCGGCCGAAAGGATTGCCATTATTATGTCCATAGGATTAACGAACGGATTAAAAAACAAAATGACGTTTCATTTCTTGCAGTGCCGGCAAAACCCTCAAGCCGGATCAAATCATAACAGGATCATAAATGTTGGTATCTTATTAGATCTTCTTCCGTATCAATATCAAAAAACAATTTCGGTTCTTTCATTTCTACAAAAAGCACCTGATCTTTTAGGTTTTGGATCAGATCTCTGGCACCCTTATCCCCTACTAATTTTTCAAGTTCAGGATAGATCTTTTGACTGAAGATGACCGGGTTTCCCCTTTGGCCATGATAAGCGGGCACACAAATTTCCCGATCGCCAAGCCGGAAAGTCTCCAATAGCTTATTGATCGTTTTGGAATCGACCAAGGGTTGATCGCCCAGTAAAAACATAATCGAGGGATAAATGTCTTTAACTCTTTCCAGTCCGCAACGCAGCGATTGACTTAATCCTTTTTCATATTGCTGATTGATCAGCACTTCAAGCCGCGGATTCTCTAATTTTGAACCCAAGGCTTTTTGAATGTTTCGATATTCAGACCCAAGGACCAAAAAGATCGCCTCTAATTTGGACTCCAAAGCCGCATCCAAAACCCTTTCGATTAAATACTTCCCTTTCAATTTCAGCAGTTGTTTAGGGCTGCCCATGCGCGTGGATTTTCCGGCAGCTAAAATAACACCGGCAGTCGGTTTTTTTGATTCCATTGATTTCATTTCTCAATCCATGTTATGAGGATATCTCAAAAATAATTTTTAAAAGATGAACACGCTGAAATTTACGACCTTTTTCATATTCGGCTGTTTCGTTTTTTGATTTTTAAGATATCCTGATATAAAAAAAGGAGCAATACATATGCCTTTAGCTTTTCCTTCGCATAGCCACGGAACCATTGCCTTTGGATTCTTCAATATTGAAACCGATTTGCTCCTGCTTGAGCGCCTTTTTTTCTTTGCCGATCGTTTCTGTCAGGCCATTATAGATCTATCGCGGGAAAAAGGCGAATCCCAATGCGAGGTCCTTTTGGATGGGTTCACCATTCATGATCGATTCCGGATCGGGAATCTGCATGGGGCGATCCAAGGTGTCGATCTTTCTGGATTTATCGGCGCGACTTATGAAAAATTTCCTTTCCCCCGGGATCCCGAAGGTTTTAAACAAAAACCCTATGGCTCCAAAAATCAAAAGGATATACAGGATTTGATTCTGACCTATGGGGAACAAATAAAAATACGGCTCTGGTGGGACAAAGTCGCCGGCCAGGTCTCTGTAGGCGAATTTGTCTTCGATCGAAAAGCTTTCGCAATGTTGATTGCCTATGTCGATCAGGGCGGATACCCAAAATGGCAAGATGAAATCCGGCCTGATTATGTTCAAAAAATGCTTAATAAATTAAGGGAAACCTTTTCACCGCTAATGGGCGCTTAGTTCCATAACATTAACATGAGGATTTCTAAAAATCTGCCTTTTGTGATTTTATGATTCGATTCTCAAAGACCGTTGTTGATAAAGTGTATTTCTGGAAATCCCGGATTGTCGATAAGTGAAAGGTCCTAATCAACCGATTATCATCTTACGGCGCTTATTTGGATTGCGCGGATATGTTTCGCTTTGACTCAGCGCGACACGTTGCGCTTTATAAAGCGGCGTCTTGCCGCGCGAGGGCTTCTGCCCTGGCCGCCGCACTCCAAAGATCGACAAAAAATTGTCGATAAATGAAAAACGAATCAACAACTGATTGCCATCTTACGGACT
>RPPU01000716.1 GCA_003819975.1 Desulfobacteraceae bacterium | reverse complement strand
CTTGCCGTCCCGGTTGCGGTCTTCGGTCTGCAGACTCGGTTTGCCGTTTTTGAAGTTCAATTCGATCTCTTTAAAGCCGTCCTCATCCTGATCCCAGGTCATTTTAATCAGATCGTTGTTACGGTATAACTTGATCCGGTCGACTTTGCCTTTATATTTGGTGTCTTCCTCGCATTTTTCAAGCTGGCCTTGCGAATCGAAATAGAAATAGGCATCCATTTTATGGTCGGCATTGGTGTCTTTTTCCTGGTAAACAGTTTTACCGTCCCTGAAGCGGGTTACAATATCCGCGAAGCCGTTTCCGTCTACGTCTTGTTCCTGCTCAAAGGGCTGGCCGTTTTTGAACCGGATGACATTCTTATATTTGCCGTTCGGATCCGGGTCTTTTTTAAGCTCCACGATGGTGCCGTGTTCGTATTTGCGGATTTCTTCGGGTTTATTATCGCCATTGGCGTCGGTGCGAATTTCCTTGGGTTGGCCATCGGCATCGAAAAAAGTATGTTTTTCGATTCTACCGTCCCCGTTTTCATCCTCACGTTTCTCAACGGGTTTATCGTCTTGGTAAAAAGTCCAGGTATTGATCTTGGCGTCCGCATCCGTGTCGCGCGACACGGAGATCAGGCGGCCCTCGCCGAATTGATAGACCGTATCGAACAGCCCCTTGCCCAGCGTATCTTTTTGAATGGTTTTGGGACGCTCCTGGGCATCGAAGAGGATGATCTGGTTGATGCGCCCCGTTTCCGGAGCGGCTTGTTCCTGCTTGGAACGCTTGCCCGATTCGAAATAATCCCACACATCGGGTTTACCGTCGTTGTTCTTGTCCGCTTCCACTTTGACCAACTGGCCCTCTTTATAGTATTGGACGCGGTCTATGACGCCGTCTTTATTGCCGTCGATTTCCAGTTTGACGATCCGGCCCTTTTTATCAAAAGTGGCGATCTGGTCGATCTTGCCGTCATTGTCGGTGTCTTTTTTGACGATTTCGTCGGCAAAACAACTAAAGCCCGATAGAAACAGTAGAAATATCATTAGCGATAATTCTTTTTTCATACGATATTTTCCATAGGCCGATACTTATTTATTGCTTACCAAACCCTTTTTGATTCGATGCTATTGAGTATAAATAGAAGCTGGGCAGCCTTTTGACAAACAGCTACCTGCCCAGCTTCTGTCATAACAGAATGTGAAACGACTTTCATGAATCAGAATGAGCCCTTAAAACCTATGAAATAGGTCCTGCCCTGTTGGGGATATCCATAGGTAGTCGAATAATCTTCGTCAAACATATTTTTGACACCCAACTCCAATACTGCTTCCGGCGCCAGGGTCACAATCAATTTCGTATCGGCCGTCCAAAAACCGTCCAGAGGATACCATTTGGCATTTGCACCCGAGCCATTCAACCACCATCTTCCCGAATTAAACTGTAATTTTCCGAAAAACGAGAAGGTATCGTTCAATTTATACAGATCCGTGACATTGATCTTGTTTTGTGCGCAATCCGGTAAATGGTCGCTGATTCTGTTCGGCGATTCATCTTTAGCGTCCAGATAGGTATAATTCATTTCAAAGGTGTTGTTTTTCAAGTACCCGGTTTTAAAATTAAATTCAATTCCCTGATAGGTTGCTTCGCCGATGTTTTGATATTGGGTTGAATTGGCCGGATGAGGGGGTGTCGGCATATTTACGCGGACGATCAGATCCTCTACATCTGAGCGAAAAAAATTGATTCCGATCAGCGTATCTCCGGGAAGAGACTGTTCTATGCCGGTTTCATAATTGACCGCTTTTTCGGTGGCTAAATTCAGATTTTGTACATTTCTTCCGAATTGACCGGAATACAGTTCAAACAGAGTCGGGAAGCGAGTTTTTTTGGCCACTCCCATGTGGAACCGAGTGTCTTTCTTTATATTCCAATTGATACCGGCCTGAGGGTTAAAATAGGTTTCATCGCCCCGAACCAAGTTGCCATTGGCATATTTCGGTTCTTGAATGTCATAGCTCGCGCCGATAACACCGGAAAAAACATCGCTAAATTTAATATCATCTTCCAGTCCATATGAGAAATTATCAGCTTCATAATATTCCCAAAGGTTGGGTTCGCCGTCTTTTTCAGTATGAATGTCCTTTTTGTAATAAAAAGAGGCGCTCAGCGTATTTTTAGTAAAATGCTGGGAGCGCAGGACAAGAGAGGCGCCATCGCTATGATCATCATATATGCTATGCATATTGACTATGTTGAAATCGGCGTTATAACCGTCCAGGACATTATAATACTCATCGTGAAAAATCCTGGTTTTCAGCTGTAATTTCTCCGCGAGTTGCGAATCTCCCAGAAAGTAATAAGTATGTTTCTCCCAAGTAGGATAACG
>RPPU01000715.1 GCA_003819975.1 Desulfobacteraceae bacterium | reverse complement strand
GACCGGGTTGGTGAGTGGATCGTCGGGAAAACCGCTTCCGGAATCGCCTTGCACGAAATTGGGGTCATCGTCCGCTCCGAGTCGGAGATCGAACGGGCCCAAAAAGCGGTCGAACAGGCGGCCTGCCCGTTCGCAATCCTCGACCGGCGCATGGATATCCAGCCCGACCGGGTTTCGATCTGCACCATGCACCTGGCCAAGGGGCTGGAGTTTCGGGCGGTGGCTGTCATGGCCTGTGACGACGAGGTGATTCCCTCGCTGCAGAGGATCGAAACGGCGGCTGATGAAGCCGATTTGGAAGAGGTCTACAACACCGAACGGCATCTGTTGTACGTCGCCTGCACCCGGGCCCGGGATCACCTGCTGGTGACCGGAGTCGAACCGGCATCGGAGTTCCTGGAAGATTTAAAACAAGATAGGAGTCGGCTATTGCTTCCGAGGGTTCTCTGTACGATGTGACTCGCTTTGCGTGGAAGATCAACAAGTCCAAGGCGGAGCAGGCCGAGGTCATCCTCCCTGTGGTTCGGGGGTTGATTCGAGGGGCTTTTATCGACATCAAATGGCTGGAAGCGACCCCGGAGAATTTTCCCGGTCGCGAGGCTGTTGCCGGTCGTTTCGGATTTATCGGAAAAGAAGCCCCCGAAGAGATTCTGAATCTCTATAAAGGGAAGAGTGTGCCGGAGAATTTCCGGAAACAGGGGGCAGCCAATCCCATCCGGTATACTTGGGATTGATGATCCAGTTCCTAGTTCAGACTCTTATCATCGATTTTGATCTCATAACGGCAAATCCCTCCTTCGGGGCCGCGTGAATAGAGTTTATTGTTATGGTCGATAAACAGAAAATGAGTGTCATCGGGAAGAGTGAATACAAACTTCAAATTTCCAGATTGAGAAATAACATAGATATCGCGCAAAGGATTTTTTGATTGCGATCCCCCGAGGACATAAATGTTACCTTTAGTATCCTGGGCAATATCTCTATAACAGAAACACTCCTTTACATTGGGAAATCCTTTTCTAGGGCCCTTGTTAAAATATACTATCTGTTGACCTTTCAGAAACTGTTTTGACCATGCTCTCTGAGTCAAACTGTTCCATTTTTCTATTTTATCCTCATACATGCTCGCGATGACGAAGCTTCCATTTTTGTCAAACGCAATCGACTTGTATTGTTCCCAGTATGACTGATGTCTCTCCACGGGCTTTTTTTCGTATTTGTTGTCGAATTCTCCTTGATCATTCAAAAATAATAAGGGTATGTTGCTGATTGAGTCAGGAGATAAAACAAAAATTCGATTCTGAATCACCCCGATATCCAGTATTTGATACCCGAATTTCAGTTTTTTTTGATATGTCAATTCTTTATCAAAAACCAAAATATCTGGGGTGAGTTTCTGAGTAATGTAAAGCTTATCATTGACAATGCGAATCAAGTCGAGTTCGAAAGAAAATTCCCCAGGTCCTTGACCTCTTATGCCCTTGTATAGTTTTTTAAAAACTCCGTTTTCTCCGAATTTCAATATCGAGAAATTCAACTTGTCGGCAATATAGATATTTCCTTCGCCATCAAGAGCTATTGAAGATACCTGGAAGATGAAATCACTCTCATCCCCTCCAAGTTGCATTTCTTTTTTTATACTTTGAGTGAAGATGTTTTCAACGCTGCTGGCAAATATTATGATCAGAAATAAAAAAATCTTCATCCGAATTCTCTATGGTTTATCAGTCGCAATTCCCAAACCAATGAATGTTTCTTCTGTTGTTCACGCCTTCCTCCTTGTATCGACGATTCTATTATACGTTTTCTGCTTTTTTTTTGCATCCGGTTTTTGGATGTGATCGAGGCGCTCTCTGGGGAACTGGATTGGATTCATGCGAGGAGAAATAACGGGGTAATGATCTAGTTCAGTGGTTTTTATGATAACGCCGGTTTCGGGAGGATTTCCAGAGTTTTCTATACCGGCTTGTGGTCGGCGATGAAGAGGACCAGGCGCCAGCCCTGGGATGGGTGAAATCGCCAGATGGTGAGGAAACCGCCTTTGTGGGAGGTTTTTTTCTCCTCGAAGCCCGAGGAGCCGTAGGTATAACCCAAATCCCCGGCCCGGGACATGCTCGTCCCCAGCGTCTGGATATCCCAGCCCTTGCCCGCGGCCGCCTTGACCGCGGCGGCTGCGCCCACGACCGGCGGCGCATCGGGGGGGTAATAGCGGAGCGAATCGGCGGCGTATTCGCGCAGGGCCGCCTTCAATCCCTTCTCAACCTGAATCTCCCAGAACCGGGTTTCGGCCGCGGCCAGGGAGTCGATGTCTCCGCCCGAATCGGACGGTTCCGGAGCCTTTTCGGTCTTCACCTGGTCGAGGGGAAGGCCCGGGCAGGCATGGGAAG
>RPPU01000714.1 GCA_003819975.1 Desulfobacteraceae bacterium | reverse complement strand
TTTCAACGAACTGCGCTTCGAAGACAAGAAAGACAAGGAAGAATTTTATATTCATGCCCAAAAAGATTTTAAAATGGAAGTGGAAAACGATCAAACCATGACAATTAAAAAAGGCGAGGTCCTGATCACGGTAAATAAGGGCACGTTACAGATCAAGACCGACAAAGACAGCATTACCATCGATTCGGGAAAAGAAATCATCTATAAAGCCAAGGATAAGATCACTCTGGAGTGCGGTAAGGCCAAAATCACCATGACCAAGGATGGTAAGATAAAAGCGGATGAAGTCAAGTGGGAAGGAATCGGCTCATCTGAATTCAAATTGGACCATAAAGGGAAAACCACTATAAAGGGTCTAACAACCGATATAACAGGCAATCAAGGTATTAAAGTAAAAGGCGCCACGATAAAGATTAATTAACATGAAAAATGCAAAATATCACCTTAAACAAAACGATCTCTTGTCGGGATTAAAAGGAAACTCCGGAATTATTATCGGCCGGATCGTCAAAACAGTCAACCAGCGTCGACTCCTGGTTGACTTTCCCGGTAATTCAGGAGATCCGGTGCCGGCACGCATGACCCGTTCTTTTAAATCAAAAACGAATCAGGCGGATACACTGGTTGACCGTCAAGTCCTGCTGGTTCTTGAAAATAATGACCCCGCATTGCCTATAATTATAGATATGATTTATTCCCTGGTGGATGAAATAACCGAAGCATCCCTGGATACCCAGAAACCTCAAGAAGCTCTTATAGACGGCAAACGAATTATTTTAGAAGCTGAAGAAGAAATCGTCTTACGTTGCGGCCAAGCCAGTATCCTTTTGAAAAAAGACGGCCAGATCGTCATCCGCGGCACCAACCTGCTTAGTCGGTCTTCAGGACCCAACAAAGTCAAAGGAGCTACGATTGCGTTTAATTAAAAAAGCAGAAGCCAGGAGTCAGAATTCAGAAAACAGAATGAAGAAACCGGAAATGAGATTTGAAGACGAGTTGTTGTGTCACGGCAAATTGTCTGTGCAATTTGCATTCTATAGCGAACATTTTTTCGACCTGAAAGCATTCTCAGGATATTCTGAATTCTGACTTCTGGATTCTGTCTACCTGAGTAATTAAGGGATTTTTAAATATGCACCTGATCGACAACCAAACTCCTTTCGCCGCCGAGCGCACTCTCATCGCCGATAAAAACGGTTCTATGTGTTGGATCGTAGCGGTTAAAGCGACTTTTGAAATCAAAGCCGACGGCTCGACCAGCTTGGCACCTGAACAGCGGGCTGTTTCCATGGTTCCTATTTTTTCAGGCAAAGATCCCCTGGTCTCGAGCCTGCTTCACGAGAATGTTCTGGAATACGCCAAACCCACGACAGATGTTTATCTCCTTGGTCACGCTTATGCGCCTCGGCAAAAACCCATCGACTCCCTGGATGTAAGCATGAAAGTCGGCCCGATCCAAAAAACCTTGCGCTTATTTGGCGATCGTCATTGGAAAAACAACGGCAAAGAACCCGTCATAAGCGCTCCCGAACTTTTTGTAAAAATGCCTATTATCTATGAACGGGCCTTTGGCGGCGTGGATCAAAAAAACGAAGATCCCGCCAAACACGATGCCGAAGGCCGCAATCCCATCGGTGTCGGGTTTGCAACCCAAGCCGAACATATTATCGATCAACAGCTTCCTAATATCGAAGACCCCAATGCCTTGATCCATTCGTGGCAGGACCGGCCTCAACCGGCCGGGTTTGGACCCATACCGCGTCATTGGTTGCCCAGACAGGAGTTATGCGGAACCTATGACGAAAATTGGCGCAAAGACCGCTTTCCTTTGCTTCCTCAAGACTTTAACGAGCGGTTCTTTCAATGCGCGCCTCAGGATCAACAAACCAGAGAATATCTGACAGGCGGCGAACCCGTGGAACTGCTGAACTTAACGCCGACTGGTTCTCTGCGCTTCAACTTGCCCTTGGTTAAACTTGGTTTCAGAACTAAAATTAGGGAGCAATGGTTCGAGCATCGGGCTCAATTACACACAGTCTGCCTGGAACCCGATCTGCCGGCCGTTATCATGACCTGGCATACGGCTCTGCCCTGTCATCGGGACCGATTGCGGATAGAAAAAACGGAAATTACGGAAAAAGGAGAATAGAGGAAAGGTGAAAAAGGATATACGATATCTCGCTTTGCTCGATATGACAAAGGCTGTCATTTTGAACGAACGAGAGAAATCGTATATTAGCTCCTTAATTTTCCCCATAATTGTTTCATTGCAAAGGGGGGAAAGGCTTTATATTCGATCCATCTTCAAAAAGGGAAATTCTCCTTTCCCTCCTTTTAAAAGTGGTCGGGCGCCTTTCCCTCCTTTACAACGGAACGATGCAAACAAGAGAA
>RPPU01000713.1 GCA_003819975.1 Desulfobacteraceae bacterium | reverse complement strand
CTTTGTCCGGCTTGAGCAGGCCGATGACCATATAAAAAGTAGTGGTTTTCCCGGCCCCGTTCGGTCCCAGCAACCCCACGATTTCTTTGCGCCGCACTTTCAAATCGATCCGGTCGACCACTAATTTTTTATCGTAGGCTTTGACCAGGCCGCGCGCTTCCAAAACTTCTTCTTTGAACAAAGCTTCGTCCCCTTCATGGTTTGGCTTACAAGCTGACTTAAAAATCTGAAATCAAGGCTTACCGCCTCTCAAAAATGCTGAACTTTTATTCCGGTTTTTTTGGAACCATATTTTTGAGAGGATTATTGTTAAAATTGATCGTAGACGGACCTTCAAATTTGTATTTATCCGTTTTCAAGAAAAGAATTAACTTTAGGCCTTGCGCCGAACTCGTACTCTGTTTCAATACGAGCGGATTGCCGGTAGCCTCGATCTTCTCTTCGTCCCAATAAAAAACCGCCTCATCGCAGTGGAGGGTTGTTCCGTCCGAATGCCGGATCACGACCACATCGGTTTTGGCGACTATTTTATCGATTTTCCCGGTTTTAGCGATTTTTTTATCGGTTTTGGCCGGCTCTTTTCCGGCCGCTTTTGCTTTGGGTTGCTCCGCAAAATAAACGGTCATTTTTTGACAGCGCAAAGTCATCTCATCCGGCTGGGCATTCACTTCTCCCACAAAATGCGCATCCACATCGCCGATAAACCACGCCACCTTGTTTTTTAAATCGCCCTCATGACTTTTGGCCGCGATCGTGATGGTCGAGCCGCCGCCCGGCGCAGCCTGGTCCTGAAAAGCATTCAAACCCGGGCACAAGCCCAAAGCAACAAACAAAATAAAAAAACAACCTGCCTTCCAATCGAAATTCCGCTTAAACACAATACGATTCATAATAGGGACCTGTTGTTGATGACGGTTTTAATATGTTTTTGGATTTTATAAGTCTCTTTTTTCACGTCGATCAGGAGCCCGCGGCCTTCCATTGTGAAAAAAGGGCCCTCTAATCGGATCGGCTGGTCGGTCGTTAATTGTTCGCCTTTCATATCGTAAGTCAGCTGCTCGGTCAGCAAACGGTACTGATCCTCGGATTCGACCAGAATATGACCTTTTAGATTGATCACATCGGTATTGCGGTCCAGTTTGCCTTCTTGGCATGTAAGCGTCAGAGGGGGTCGGTCCTTGGATTCCATTCTTATCCGAATTCCTTTTAATTCATAAACTGGCTGATTTTCCGAAACCTGACCTTTTTCCGCGTCCAAAGTATATTTGATGCCCTTGGCCAGATCTTCCTGGGTGTAATGAAAGTTTTCACCGGCGACATTCGTTTGCGCAGGTTTATTGAGCAAGGGTGTGTCCGCTGCCGGTCCTTGCCCGGAACGAAACAAGTAGATCCCGATCACGCAAAATAAAATGAAAATACACAATAAGGGCCAATGCCGTTTTAAAAGTCGCCTCATAATGCAATTATTATACCAAAAAAGGGATGCGGCTGTAAAGCCTATTTTCCGGATGAGCCGGAACTGCCGTCGCTATAGGGCCAAAGGTCCTTGGCTTTCAGGATCCACTCACACACCTCCCGAATTGCGCCTCGGCCGCCTCTCTTTTTGGTTATCATCTGGGCCGCGGCCAATGCTTCGGGAACGGCATCGGCCACCGCGATTCCCAAGCCCACTTGTTCAAAAAGGGCCAAATCCGGGACATCATCGCCCATGGCAGCCGCCTCCTCAGGTTTAAGATGCTTTTGTTGCAGAATTTGTGCGCAAAGTGCGCCTTTGTCCTTAATACCTTGATGAACCTCTTGAATACCGAGCTCCCGGGCGCGCGGTTCGGTCACTCCGGATTGACGGCCGGAGATAATGATCACCGCGATCCCGGCCTTGATCAGCAGATAAATACCGTTCCCGTCCTTGACATCAAAACACTTTATTTCCTGACCCAGATCGTTATAGATGATCCGACCGTCGGTCATTACCCCGTCCACATCCAAAAATAAAATTTTGATGCCGGCCAATTGTTTGTTAAATTTCATGCTTACTCCTTATAAATTTTTTGATCCTGAGATCAAAAAACCTGTACCAAGCGATGGATCTCTTTCAAAAGACTCAGAAGAGGCCGGACCTGTTCACGCGCCAGAGAATTGGGGCCGTCACAAAGGGCTGATTTAGGATGGGGATGAATTTCCATGAAAACGCCGTCCGCACCGGCAGCCACGGCCGCCCGCGCCAGATGGCTGATAAATTCTCTTTGCCCGCCCGAAGAATGGCCCTGCCCGCCCGGTAATTGCACGCTATGCGTCGCGTCAAAAATAACAGGGCATCCCAAATCCCTCATAATTTTCAAAGACCTCAAATCCGTAACCAACGTATTATATCCAAAACTCACACCACGATCCGTCAACAAAATATTTTTATTCCCT
>RPPU01000712.1 GCA_003819975.1 Desulfobacteraceae bacterium | reverse complement strand
TTCGGTTCGGGCGGAAAACGGGTATGCACCCGCTGCTGATATTTATCGGATTCCAGGTCGTCGGCAATGATCTTGCGGATAAAATCGACCGAAACCTTGGTTTCATCGGTTGTCATTTTTGAAGCTCCCTTCTGCCTGAATATTGATTTTTCTCTAAAGTCAAAACACCTATAATCGATCGGCCGGAGTTATTAGGCTGACTTTATGCCAACCAACCCTTTCCCGTCAACAGGGTTTTAAGCCGATTTTTTGACGAACAAAGAGAAATCCAACTTTCTTATTGCCATGCGGAGAATCTTGAATTTGCATTTTCGAATCTTGAATCGTTAAGTCCGGAACCGCCAATGGTCACATCCCGCGATCCTAACTTCTGGTTGCAGATCATTGAATGATGGCAAGTTTTTTGCATTTATACCAAGAAAATAGTGGTTTATTTTAATTAAATATATACATAATTTCAAATAGTTAAATATTTCACTCATTGCCGCGCCATTTTTGATCGGAGTTTTGAAGCATGAAATTGGGGAAACATTTTGATGTCTACATTGCGGCTGTTGTTGTCCTTTTTTTATCCTCTTTCAGCCTCTCTTATTATTGGCTTTACCAGAATAAAAAATCCACGGAATCGATCTTCCAAGCCTATGGCCTTACCCAAGAAAACGGTTCAAAATCCGCTGGGACGCTTGAAAAAATTAAACTTTTGACGGATCTATCGCTCAAAAACCAACAGACCCATATGGTCATGGGCCTGATCGGCTCAATCGTTTTGCTTTTTCTGGCGGTCAGCCTGGGCATTCTGGCCAAGCGCGCGGTCATGCTCCCAATGAAGCGCGCCCTGGAAAGCCTGACCATGAGCACCCATCAGGTTAAATACGCTTCCAATCAGCAAGCAGAAGGCATTGAACAGGTGAACAAGGCCGTCATCCATTTGGAAAAAGTCGTTCAGGGCAATGTGGTCAATGCCGAAGAATCCTCGGCGATTGCCGAAGTATTGCATAACCAGGCCGGACACCTGAAAAATGCAGTCGACCAATTGAGCTCTTTGGCTCGGGTCTATAAAGCGACCCCCGAAGAATTGGTCAAGGTGGTTCGGGCCGCGGCCGAGTTTTTATCCAAAAAAGGCGACGCGGGCTTGCCCGAATTCCGTAACAAACAAGGCCGCTGGGTTTGGAAAGACGCTTATATCTTCGTGCATAATCATCAAAACGGCTTGGTAGTGGCCCACCCCATGAAACCCTCCGACGAGGGCACGCCCTTCATGGCGGTCAAAGATTACAGGGGTACGGCCTTTTTTGTCCGGGGCAGCGAAGTCGCCAAAAACCACCGGGGCGGCTGGATCGAGTATTGGTGGCCCAAGCCCGGAAAAAAGAAACCCTCCCGCAAAGTGACCTATATCATGCGCGTACCCAACACCCCCTATCAATTGGGCGCCGGAGCTTATGACGACAAACTGTCCATAACCGATCTGGAACAATTGCTGCGCTGATTCGAACGTTCGGCACACTCATTTAATTGATTCGGGTTTTCGAGTCAGTTCCATATCTGCGGTCAGGTGCGCTTACAGATCAAAACCGTTCATCTTAAAAATCTTGAATTTGATAATCTGCAATCTTGAATCTTTTATTTTTGGATTTTGAATCTACATAACCCTGCCCATGACCGGTCCGCTCATTCGAGCGAGGATGTAATCACCTTGACTTCAAAACCATATCGTCCCTATAATAAATTAAACAAACATAAACTTATCGGGCCATTTCCCGATAAAAGAGAAAGAGGCGGACATCTGCTTACCTCCGGCGCCGAGAAAGGGGTATTCGACCCGATGATGCGTATAAAATATCTGTTTTTGACTATAATTCTATTTCTGATTTTAATGGCCGACTCGGCCCGCGCCGATTGTTGGGCCGTATATACGGAAAGTTACCGGAGCTTCTATTACCAGTGTTCCGGCATCATGTTGCCGCAACGCGCCGGCAGCTTTGCCAGCCTGGCGGACTGTGAAGCGACCCTATCGGAAATGCGCTCGAATCCGGATTATCGATATGACACGGGTTTGCACAAAACCTACTGTGAGTGCGCCAATACCGGCGGCGGCTCCGTGTCCACGGGCGGCTCTTTTGAACAGCAACTGACCGGGACGCTGGTCTCGTCGTTTCTCAATCTGCTGCTGAACGGTCTCCGGACCGATCCCGGCGCCGCCGGCGAGGCCCAGCGCCAGGCTCTGCAAAAAAAATGGGATAAAGAAGAGACGGATCGACGTCTGACCGAGAAAAAAAGGCAGGAAGCGGCTTTTGCCAATGCCCAGGCCGGCGCGCTGGGTCTCCTGGGCAATCGACCCGGAACAACATCCGGCGTCAGCACCCAAACAGGCGCGGGGCCCAAGCCCGGCGGCACTTCCTTTTTCGGGTTGGGCGGCGGAACCGG
>RPPU01000711.1 GCA_003819975.1 Desulfobacteraceae bacterium | reverse complement strand
GCTACGGCGCCAGCTTCGGCGGTATCGCCGCTCTCCTGGCCATGCTCAACTCCTGCGCCAACGGTGTGACCGTGGTGAACATCGACAACGGCTTCGGCGCCGGCTATGCCGCGGCGTTGATCAACCGCAGGGAAGAGCGTGAAACGTGAAAGGGCAAACGGCAGGAAGGTTTATGCATATCCGGTTGCGGATTGGGCGGGTTACGGGTTGGCCAATATCGTGACTCGTTTCAAGTAAAACACTCAAGGCAAAAGCCGCCAATTCTTTCGTGGTTGCCTTGAACCGGAACTCAAGCGCTCATTTTGCCCTCCATGCCAATCAATACTTTTCCCGATTCAAAATTTAAAAATCTTGCCCGTTAGGGGTCGATTCGTTTCATCGGCTCTTATTGCTTTAGAATGAAACGCGCCACTTTACGTCTCTACAAACCCGCAACCCGCCAACCCGTAGCTGCGAAACTCGGCGAACTTTTTCTGCTTTGCCGTTTCACCTAAAAACTCATGACCGCAA
The DNA here is from genome assembly GCA_003819975.1 of Desulfobacteraceae bacterium. The sequence continues at coordinate 1,915 of RPPU01000711.1, read as the reverse complement.
TCTCCACATCGGACACGGGCAAAGCAATCATCATACACCCGCTGCAGGTTCTCAAAATGGTCTTCCACGCATTGATAATACTGGGGGTTTTGCGGCTTGCGCGGAAGATACACGGAAATGGGTTTGGGCATGAACGATGCTCCCTGATCCGGGATCGGTCAATGCCCAAACCTCTATACCCTATGTTATGCTGAAAGCAAAGAAAAGGTTAAAACTCAACCAACTTGACAGGATCGCATCAATGATGGATAGAAAATATCAATACAGATGTGGATGTGGCATGGCACGCTTTTGCAAATCCCTCAATCACTATTTAGTGCATCGACATAGACGGTGGGGTCTCGAACCTGGTCTTTCCAAACAAAATAAAAACCATTTTGAACCAAATCGGACTTTTAAGATACTAAATGTTTTATTGATCCTGAAAATCCAGGATCAAAAAAACATGAATTCCGGCCAAAGCGCCGGAATAAGCCGTACGATGGTAAGTCGGTTCATTATTCGTCTTTCACTTATCGAAAACATTTTGTCGATATTTTCGGATAAGAAGCCTAAGCAAGAAACCCGTAATTTTACCCGAAAGCAAAAGGAGGCTATCATGCGAAACAGAATATTCCTGGGACTCTTGGTCTTGATCGTTTTTTTAACCCCGGCTGCGGTCAAGGCCGATATCACCCGGATCATCGGCACAGGTGAAGCCAATAACCAGAGCCAAGCCGGTTCGATTTCCGGCGACGGCCGCTATGTGGCTTTTCAATCATCGGCCTCCAACATGGTACTCGACGATACCAACGGCTGCAGTGATATTTTTGTTCGGGATCGTCAAGCCGGTACAACCACCCGTGTCAGCCTCGATTCCAGCGGAAATCAAGCCGATGGTCACAGTACCTGTCCCGTGATTTCAAAAGACGGCCGGTATGTGGCTTTTATATCAAATGCCGCCAACTTGGCGTCGGGCGATGCCAATGCAACCTGGAAAATCTTTATGCATGACCGTCAAACCCATGGGACCACCTGCATCAGCATTGGTTCCGGCGACGTGATTGGGGTCACTCCCTCGCTTTCCGAAAACGGCCGCTATTTGGCATTTACAGCAACCGCCAATAACCTGCCCAATGCCAGAAGCGCCGTTTTTGTCCATGACAATCAAACCGGCATAACCACCTGCATCAGTGTCGATTCCAGAGGTTTTCCGGCCAATAACAACAGCAGCGATCCATCAATTTCAGATGACGGCCGCTATGTGGTCTTTGAATCAAATGCCACTAACCTAGTCCCCCGTGATACCAATAATTTTAGTGATGTTTTTCTCCACGATCGTCAAACCGGCATAACCACCAGGACCAGCGTCGATTCCGGCGGTGTGCAAGGCAATGGCATTAGCGACTTTCCTTCGCTTTCAGGTGACGGCCGTTATGTCGTCTTTCGCTCAGGAGCCACCAATCTGGCGCCCAATGATCCCTATTATTATGATATTTTTATCCACGACCGTGAAACCGGTATGACCACCAAGGTCAGCGTCGATTCCAGCGGTAATCGGGCCAATGGTCACAGTACGCGGCCTGTGCTTTCCAGGGACGGCCGCTATGTGGCTTTTGAATCCAATGCCGCTAATCTGGTAACCGGCGATGACAATAATAGATGGGACATCTTTCTTCATGACCGTCAAACCGGCGGGACCTCCCGTGTTAGTGTCAATTCCAACGGCAATCAAGCCAATGCGAACAGCAGCAACCCCAAGCTTTCAGGGGACGGTCGTTATGTGACCTTTGGATCATGGGCCGCCAATCTGATACCGGACGATACCAATGCCAAATTTGACGTGTTTGTTCATGATTGTTCCAACGGGCAGACCGCTCGGGCCAGCATGCGGGCAATGGAACCTTATCATGAAAGCTCCAACCCCTCTCTCTCT
>RPPU01000710.1 GCA_003819975.1 Desulfobacteraceae bacterium | reverse complement strand
GGTCGCGCCCACCACGCGGTTACCGGGCAGGCCGTTTTCATTGAGCAGGCCGGTGACCATGGCGCGTTCCACGATCTCGACGCCCAGGCGTTTGCATTCCTTGTAAAGGGCCGGTTTCATGCCGGTGCCCCAGATACGGATGCAGGTGTTGGTTTCATAATCATAGGCGAAAAGCAGTTTGGTTTGCTCGTCGCGGAAAGGCGCGCCTTTAAAAACATCGTCGGTGTCGCGGATCTTCATGCCCATTTTTTCCAATTCCAGCAGGGTTTCCCAGCTGTCGCGGGCCGTGATGTAGTCGGCAACGGCATTGCCGTATCCGCCTTTGTAGCGGAGAATGGGATCGAGGGTGTATTCTTCGGGATTGACTTTGCCGGCCGGATTGGAAGGACAGAACATCCAGTGATCGATGCCGGAACCGGCGGCGCCGCTGTGCAGCACGGCGCTTTTATCCACCAATACGACTTTTAGGCCTTTACGCGCCGCGCTGATGGCGGCAAAACAGCCGGCCAGGCCTCCGCCCAGAACCAATACATCGGCGGTTACGCGGTTTTCTTTTTCATAATCGACGGGGTAGGGCCACGCTACCGGCCAGCCTTCCGGGGTTGGTTGGGTGCGCGGGGTTTGTTTTTTAGTAGGCATATCTATCTCCATGAAAAAAGTTAAAAATTGTTTAAGCTGTAGCTGTTTAGACTGTAGGCATTCTGAAATAGACTATTGCCAAAAATCAATCGGCTGTTTCCTATTAACAGTCTGAGCAGTCTGAAAAGAACAATATCGAACACCGAACACCGAATATCGAATAATGAAGTTTTAAATCAAGGAATAAATCAAAAAAATAGTATTTGTTTTTTCTCCGGTCAAGTCCTGATTTAAAGTTGTCACTTTTTCGAGTCATTATTCAATTTAACTGACCACTTTTGGAATGCGCGGACGCGTCCGCGCTTTAAAGCGGCGACGCGTCACACGAGGGCTTCTGCCCTTGTCGCCGCACTCCAAAATAGACCGCATTCGATCTTTCTCATTCAGTATTCAGTGTTCAATATTCGATATTCGCTTTATCCTAGTGCGGTATAAAGCTCTTTAAAAACTACAGTCTATCCTCCAGGCTTATTTCACAGGCCGCAAAGCGGCCCGGTTGAATTTCTTTAAGCGCCGGTTCCTGCCGCCCACATATTTCTACGGCACGCGGACAGCGGGCACGAAAGCGACAGCCCTGGTCCAATTGACCGCCGCTGAAGGCATCCCCGGTCTTCTGCAAATCTTTTGCCCAAAGAGTGTCGGGTTGCAGGGGCGGAATGGCCTGCATCAACAACCCGGTATAAGGATGGAGCGGTTGCTGAATCACGGCTTCGGCCCGGCCGAGTTCTACTATTCGGCCCCGGTACATCACGGCGATCCGGTCGCAGATGTGATAAGCCAGGCCGATTTCATGGGTGATAAAGATATAGGTCAGTTCTTTTTTTTGCTTTAAGTCCGTGAGAAGCGCGATAATACCGGCCTTGACGCTGGCATCCAGCATGCTGACCGGTTCGTCGCCGATGATGAATTCCGCGCCGATAACCAGGGCCCGGGCAATGCCGATGCGCTGGCGCTGGCCGCCGCTTAATTCTTCGGGCATTTTGGACAAGAAATCATCATTATCGGGCAAGTCCACCATGGTCAGGGCTTGGCGGACTTTTTCTTCAAGGTTAGCGCCCCGGGCCAAGCCGTGCACCTGGAGGGGTTCCGCGACGATTTCCAGAATGTTCTTTTTGGGGTTCAGCGAACCGTAAGGGTCTTGAAAGATCATTTGCATTTTACGGCGCAGGGCTTTCATTTCCGCGGGCTTAAGCCGGGTGATTTCCCGGCCGGCATAAAAGATGCGTCCGTCGGTCGGCTCAATCAGGCGCAGCATCAAACGCGCCAAAGTAGTCTTGCCGCAGCCGCTTTCGCCCACAATACCGAAGGTCTCGCCTTTATAGACCTCGAAGCTGACTCCGTCCACGGCCGGGGTTATGCGGCCCGGGCCTTTAAAAAAGCCACGGGATTTGGCCGGAAAAGATTTTTTTAAATCGATAACTTTATAAATCGGTTCCATGGTTAAAGCCTAATAAGGGTTCAAGGGGCCAAGGGGCCGAGGGTTAAACCAACGTGAGAACGTGTGAAAGTTTGAATGTGAGAACGATGATTCCGAATTCTGACTTCTGGCGATTGATTTCCGGTTTCTGTTTTTGAACCATGAACGGTGAACCGTGAACCGTGAACCTAGAACTCAGTTTGATCAGAAAGATATCGCGCCAAGTTGCAAAGACGCAGAGATTGAAAAAATTATTAAATATTCTTCTTCGTGTCTTCGTGTCTTTGTGTGAAGTTCTCGGTTTCATAGCCTCTGCTCCATATGACACGCCAGGAATTGGCCCGGTTCCGTTTCGCGGAGATCGGGCTT
>RPPU01000709.1 GCA_003819975.1 Desulfobacteraceae bacterium | reverse complement strand
GATCTCGGGATTTCCGTCCATAGCAAAAAAACCGTTTTATCCGAAATCTTGGAACGCTTCCCCGCCAGCGCCGAACTCATGCTGGGCGCCATGGCCATTGCCGTGCTCATGGCTTTTCCATTGGGAATTCTTTCGGCCGTTAAACCTTACGGCACGCTGGACAGCTTTTCCATGTTTATCTCTTTTCTCGGTATCTCCATGCCCCATTTTTGGTTGGGGCCATTACTGATCATCTTGTTTTCCATTCAGTTGGACTGGCTGCCCATCAATGAACGCGGCGGCCTGGATCATCTGATTTTACCCGCCATCACCTTGGGCACGGCCATGGCCGCCATGCTTTCGCGCATGATCCGCTCCTCGCTCCTGGAAGTCCTGGGCGAGGATTATATCCGCAATGCCCGCGCCAAAGGCTTATCGGAATTTAAAGTGATCGTGAAGCACGCTTTGCGCAATGCCCTGATCCCGGTCATCACCATTCTGGGCCTGCAGATTGGCGTATTGCTCTCCGGCGCCATTATCACGGAATCGATATTCGACTGGCCCGGCATGGGCACTCTGTTGTTGGAAGGGATTTATAACCGCAATTATCCCCTGGTACAGGGCTGCATTTTGTTCATTGCGGCGATCTATGTGGTCATGAACCTGTTGACCGATATCGCCTACGCCTGGGTTGATCCCAGGGTGAGGTTGGCGTGAGTGCTGTATTTTCAAATATCGACGATTGGCTGTCGATAAGGGTAGACCCAGGCTTTCAGCCTGCGTCCCAGTGTTAAAATGTCGAATATTGAACACTGAATATCGAATAATGAAGGTCATTTTTGAAAAATTTTCTTTTTTCCCTTCGATATTCGTTATTCTTTATTCGACATTCGATATTTGCTTAGGATTTAATAGGCTTCCAAATAAAACTTGACTGCGACTTTTAAGATAGGATTTTTTGAAATGTTTAAGAACAAGTGGTCCTATATTGGTTTGGGAATCGTGTTGCTCTTTTTCCTGAGCGCTCTGCTGGCGCCCTGGCTGTCGCCGGAAGACCCCTATACGGTCAATTTGAGTAAAAAACTGCTGCCCCCTTCCCTGAGTCATCCCATGGGCTATGACGTTTATGGTTGCGATATTTTGAGCCGGCTTCTGTACGGCGCGCGAATCTCCTTGCTGGTCAGCTTTGCGGTTGTCTTGATCACCGGTATGGTCGGTATTATCCTGGGGTTGATTTCCGGCTATTACGGCGGTATCGTCGATACCGTGCTCATGCGTCTGGTGGATGTGCTGCTGGCCTTTCCCGGATTGCTGCTCGCCATCGCCTTGATCGCGGTGCTTGGACCTTCGGTTCAAAACGTGATTCTGGCCCTTTCCATTCTGGGTTGGGTTTCTTTCGCGCGCCTGGTGCGCGGCCAAGTCCTCTCGGTCAAGGAACGCGACTATATTCTGGCCGCCAAAACTTCCGGGCAATCCGATATCCGCATCATGCTGGTGCATGTACTGCCCAATGTGCTCTCTCCGGTCATTGTCCAGGCCACCTTCAATATCGCCGGCGTCATTATCGCGGAATCGTCGCTCAGCTTCCTGGGCCTGGGCGCACCGCCCGGCACACCCAGTTGGGGCGCCATGCTGAGCGAAGGCAAACGCGTGATCCTGGACGCGCCGCATGTCTCTATTTTTCCCGGTCTCGCCATCATGCTGGTGGTCCTGGCTTATAACTTTCTGGGCGACGGCTTGCGCGACCGCTTTGACCCTAAAACCGAAAGGAGTTGATCTTGAACCGTTCGGCAGCATTGCTTAAGGTCACGGATCTGTGCGTGACTTTTGCCAAAGACCAAAAAGAAATTCCGATCATCGAGCATCTCTCCTTTGACTTGCGCGAAAAAGAGACCTTGGGCATGGTGGGCGAGTCCGGCAGCGGCAAAAGCGTGACCGCCTTGTCGCTGCTGCGTTTGATCCCGTCTCCCCCTTTGAAAAACATGACGGGCCGGATCGAGTTTCGGGGCCGCGATCTGCTCACTTTGCCGAAAAAAGAATTGCGCGCAATCCGCGGCAAGGAGATCGCCTTCATCTTTCAGGAGCCCATGACCGCCTTGAACCCGGTGTTGACCATCGGCGATCAAATGGCGGAAATGATCCGGACTCATGAAAAAATGACCAAGAACGAAGCTTGGGAAAAAGGTGTGCAACTACTGACCGAAGTGGGCATTGCCGCTCCGCGATTGCGTATGAAAAGCTATCCGCACGAATTGAGCGGCGGCATGCGTCAGCGCGCCATGATCGCCACCGCCCTTTCCTGCAACCCGACGATCCTGATCGCCGATGAACCCACTACGGCTCTGGATGTCACCATCCAGGCGCAGATTCTTGAATTGTTCAAGAAGATCATGCGAACCCGGAATATGGCCATTATTTTCATCACTCACGATCTCGGCGTCATCGCCGAAAT
>RPPU01000708.1 GCA_003819975.1 Desulfobacteraceae bacterium | reverse complement strand
GGGAAGAGCCGGAACTTATTTTTACAATTTCAAAGAATTCAATTGATTTCGGAACGCTTACGGTCGGCACGGTTTTCACGGATAACGTCGTCGTGACGACAACAACCAACGCGACTGACGGATATTTTACAACCATCGTTGAAGACGGAGAATTCAGGACCGGGCTCGGGGACGATATCAACGACGTGACCGACGGAACGGTTAGCGCCGGCAGCGAGGAATACGGAATCAGGACCTCGGGGGCGAGCGGCCAGATGAACGGAGCGGATACGGCGATTCTTTCCACCGCGCAAGAAGTCGCCGACTCGGCAAGCCCGATAGACGCCGATGCGGTAACCATCACTTTCAAAGTTTCAATCACCGGGGCGACCGTGGCCGGAATTTATGAACACACAGTCACTTTTATTTCAACGGGAAGATTTTAAGAGTGTAGAAGCGGATTAACGCGGAAAAACGCAGAAGATTGAAAAAGAAAGAATCTAATTTAAAATTTTTAAGTGATAAAAAGTTGTTATGCAAAAAAAGATTTTTCAAACTATTGTAAAAACCACTCTTGCCAGTTTGGTGTTGGCAATATTTCTTTTTCAGATTGGGATTGTTCCGGCCAGAGCCGACGGGCTTACCGGAATGAAGGATACCCTGACCCGCCTTAAGATCAGCGAGCTTGCGGACCATGAAATTAAATGGACTTTGCCGGGCGGTAAATTTGCCGCGGGTGATAAAGCGATGGTTTATTTCGGCGGCGCGACCTTTGTTGCCGATTCCGGCTGGACTACCGCCGATTTTACTTTTGACGACGGCACGTTGAGAACGGTAGTTGCCGTCGGAGTTGACGTAGATCCGGTTTGCACCGGCGGGGTGGACGATGTTGCCATAAGAGTTGATACTACAAAATCCCAGTTTGATATCTGGGCCTGTCCGGGCTATACCGCCTCCGCCGGGGGCGCGTCGGTAACTTTTACCATTGACGGAACCGGGCCGAACGGCACTTTAACAAATCCCGCGGTAGCGGCCACCTATCAGGTTTATTTGGTAGGCGACGATAAGGGCAACGGATTTAATTTTGATGACGATAATGGATTTATCGCGATTGCGATTGTCGACGACGACCAGGTTGTCGTTACCGCCAATATCGACCCAACTTTGACTTTTGATCTTGATACTTATGCCACTGCCACTGCTTTTCCGACTTATACTGAAACCCCCGCTCCTTATTCGGTGGATTTGGGCTCTCTGTCAATTAGCGGGATAACAAGTTCAAATGGTGGGGGAGGCATCCGTTCCATATGGGTTGATCTGTCAACCAATGCCGCAAGCGGAGCTGTTGTCACCTTTCTGGCAACCGGCGGTCCGGGCACTGATCCCGGTTTATATAGCGCGGCGACTAGCAAAACTATAACTTCGGCAAGCGGGCCCCTGATGAGCGGCTGGGAAGGTTATGGCATTTGTGTTGCTAATGTAACTGCTTCCAGCGGTACTTTGACTTGGGGCGGAGCTTATGGCGGAGCCGGTGATTTTGACGGCTGTGATTATGCCTCGGATCATACAGTCGGTATAGCTCAAGACGACTTTGAAAGAATAGTGCTGCATTCGTCATACAGCCCAATAAATAACGGGAGAGCCGAAATTTTAGCAAAAGCTTCAGCTGCTGCCACAACTCCGGCGGCCGCCGATTACACCGACACCCTGACTTTCATCGCGACTAGCACCTTCTAAGATTGTAGAAGCTGATTAACGCGGAAAACAACTCGGAAAAACGCAGAAGATTGAAAAATAAAAAATTTAATTCAAAATTTTTAAGTGATAAGAAATCATTATGCAAAAAAAGATTTTCCAAACCGTCGCAAAAATTTCGCTTGCGAGTTTGCTTCTGGCGACTTTAGTGTTTCAATTTTCCGCTCCGCCGGCCGAAGCAGGAAGTTTCATCGGCATGCTTGACTCTATGACACGGCTTAAAATAAACGAGCAAGCTGCCCACACTTTTAATTTTACTTTGCCGGCCGGCATAGGCTGGGACAGCACGGGCAATACAGACGATATTATTATTGATTTCCCAACATCTTTTTCCATGGTTACGGGCTGGTCTACTATTGATTTTTTTCTGGGCGATACCGAAGGAGGGATAGGAACAACGGTTACGACTTATGCTGTTCTTGAGACAGCCGGTTCATTAGTTTATCCAAGCTGCCTTGGGGCGGGAGCCAACGACGCGGTGGTAGCGATAGATACGACTAATATGGATTTCGGTTTTCGCCGCTGCACGGGGGCAAGCGATCTCGGGTCGGGAATAGCATGGCTTATATATACCTGGGTCGGAGCGATGGTTAATCCGGCCGCGCCCGGTTCGGCAATGATTCGTCTTTCCATGACCGATGAGGGAGTTGCCGCGGCGCATGGCGGGACTTTGGCGGTTGGAATTACGAGCGACGACCAGGTT
>RPPU01000707.1 GCA_003819975.1 Desulfobacteraceae bacterium | reverse complement strand
CCCCGTTTCCGGGAACGCAGTTGCATGAACAAGCGCAACGTTTCGGCATCCAACTGCACGATGCGGCCTGGGACGATTATCACTATTGGAACCCGGTGTTCAGTACGCGCCATTTGGACCGGGATACGATCCGGGAATTGTATTATGAAGTGACGTCGGAACTAATAAAAAAAAGAAGGTAGGTTGCCCGACATTTGTAAGCCAATATTATTTAGCATGCCTTGCTCCCAAGCGAATTAAAGAATCAAGAGCTTATGAGGAGAACTAAAATGGAAGAGAAAAATAAATCAGTACCGGCATCTATGCGGTTGTGGGGTTCAAGATTCGCTTATTGTATGTTCATTTTTTCTTTTTTTCTGCCTTTTGTTACGGTTCAGCAATGTTCGACAAAAGAGCCGGTTTCCTACCCCGGCACGGACCTGATAGACGGGTTTAGAGGTCTGTTTTATCTTATCCCCATGGTCTTATTTTTCGGTTATTTCATCTTATCCTTTTTTAAGAAACGAGTTTCAGGTAGTTTGGATACTTTCTTGCAATCGTGGAAAGCTATCTCTGCTGCCGGTTCCGGATTGATTGTCGGTTTCCTCCCTTCGTTCGACTATCTTCTGCAAAAAGTACATCCTCAAATCGGTCAAGTATTAGCCATGCTTTCCTGCCTGTGGATTTATTTTGACAGCATGTTTGCATCGGCAATTGCATTGATCCGATTTGCAAAAGAACCTCAAATGGCGGATCAGCGAACAAGCCTATCCCGGATGATGGAAGCCGTTCATTTTGCCATGTTGTTCCTTCCCTGTTTTTTGATTTTCTATGTTTCCAGTAGAGGCGGTGGTTTTTTTAGCTTGTTTGTAATCGTATTTCTTATGATGCCATTCCTGCTTCTCGAAGGCATCACCCTGTATGCCCTTAAGCGACATCAGAGATGGACATACGTTTGGAGTTCTGTTTTGTTAATAGGTATATGCGTTTCCGTATTCATTTATATATTCCGATGATCTTCATCGCATTGAATGGACATTCATATAAAATCAGATTTGATTTATGGTTTTCTTCTAATCTTCAATAATGGTAATGGCTTGCTTGCAGATTTTATTCCCTCTGAGGATTGACTCCAGCAAATCGACACGCACGGGTTTTGCAAATAAATTCTCAAACCGTTCCTTGGTGTATCCGCGGGTGCAGTGGCAAAAAAAAGAGTTGTTTGCCTTCCCGGCCTTCACCAAGGGGCAGCCGCATTGGTGGTATTCCAGGTAAATGATCTCTCCTTGCTTATAAAGACGCGGAGAATTTTGATAAGCTTTTTCTTTAAAAAGTATAAATAAGCGGTCCAGGTCGTTTTTATCCTGTACTTGATCGCGAATCTCTTGGGCTTGACCGGCCAAGTCGTGCGATCGGCCGCAAACCCGGCCGCACTGCTCCAATAAGGCGATGCCTTTGTTTTCAGGCAAGAGATCCAGTTGGGCTAAAATCGAATGGATCCATTGTTCGGCAGCGTCAAGCGGTTTGACGGCCAGGGGCCAGGCTTTTGACCCGGTTGGATCCGCTGCGTTTACTTCTACTTCGACCCATTGATCGAAAAGTTCCTCGAAGATCTCCTTGGCATATCCCCGGATAAAATCGGTTAAGAAGAACGGATGGGTCTCAAACGCCTGGAGAATCTGCCGGGGGGATTGACGCCATTCCCAATAAAAAACTTTCTCTTTTTGAAAAAGATTGATGGAATCGGCCGGGACCTTTTCCCTGAATGCTTGGAATAGAAGATCGAAGTTCTCTGTCCCCATATCTTTGCGGATCCGGGCGGCTATGGAAGGCAAGCCTTCGATAATGGCATATTCCCGTCCGATTTTTTCCAAAGCGCGTTTTCTGCGATCTTGATCCAGTTTCGAGATTTCATTCAGGCGAATCTCATTCAGCGGAGTCTCGGGATGATGCATGTCTTCACCTTAGGATTGAAGTGAGAATATTTTCTTAATATCTTGAAGCAAAGGCCGGCTTTGCAGCCGGCCTTTGGCCGTATAAACGGTCTTATCAGACGGGGGTTACCCCCCTGATCTGCTCAAACATGATATGCCTCCTTCCCCTGTCAGGCCTTCACAGGATTTGGTAGTAACCGGTTCTGATACCATTCTAAAGGATTCTGTGAGCAATAAAAGGGAAAAATTAATTGGATCTGTTTTTTCCATTTACAAAAAAGCTGGCCTAAGGCATGATGGGGTTGTTTTCATTCCAAAAAAGGAGGTTTTGCCATGATGAATATCACACCTGAAAAATCAAATAAAGGAATGGAGTGCGTATAACCTTAAGATTTTGAATGACCTCCTGATTTTAACTCCCTTGTTGGGCTGATGGTCTCAATCCGATCTTGAAACCGCATAAAGGTTTCAAAACCCCTTTAAGTTAAAATGTGGTGTTGTTCCTCATCGCGAGGTTAGCGCGGGCTTG
>RPPU01000706.1 GCA_003819975.1 Desulfobacteraceae bacterium | reverse complement strand
GAATACCTTTGACAAGAGTATAGAGATTTCTGCCCGCTATTTCGAAAAGGCGGCTTTAGCTTATGCCGACCCGACTCAAATGGAACAATCGCTGCTTAATCTTTGTATTAACGCCGCTCATGCCATGACCATTATGAGAAAGGACGGCGAGAAACATGGCGGCAGCCTGAATATCTCCGTAGAAGAAGTCAAAACGGATAAATACTTTCTAAAACTCCATCCTGAAAGCGAAAAAGGCGAAGCCTACTGGGTCATCTCCGTCCAGGATACCGGTGTCGGCATGAGTAACGCTGTCAAAGCAAAAATATTCGACCCCTTCTTTACCAGGGGAAAAGACAAAGGCACCGGCCTGGGCCTGGCCATGGTTTATAATATCGTCAAGCAGCATAAGGGGTTCATCGACGTCTATTCCCAGGAAGATATCGGCAGCACCTTCTATATATACCTACCTGTCTATAAACAAAAGATAAAACCCAAAAACAACAAACCGGTTGAAGAAATCTACCGGGGCCAGGGCTTGGTCCTGGTAGTAGATGATGAAGAAATCATCCGGCAAACCGCCAAATCCATCCTGGAAGAATGCGGCTACGATGTTATCCTGGCCACAAACGGAGAAGAAGCCGTAGATATCTTCAAAAAACACCGGGAGGAAATCAAAGTCGTGCTCCTGGATATGGTAATGCCCAAAATGTCGGGCAAACAAGCATATATCGAACTGGCTAAAATAAAAAAAGATGTGAAGGTACTGCTGGCTTCCGGCTTTAAAAAGGACAGCCGCGTGGAATCCATCATGCGACTGGGAATCAAGGGTTTTATTCAAAAACCTTATGCCTTGATAAAATTAGCCAATCATATCCACGAAGTTATAAATTCTTAACCGATTTTTTTCAAAACTTTGCAGAAATAGTCCAGTTCTTTTTTGGTACCCAGCGTAACCCGGATGTACCGTTTTAAAATAGGATCTTCCCCGGGGACCTTGGCTACGATGATCCCGTTTTTTTCCAGGTGGTCCATGAGTCGATTGGCGGATAACCGGATATGACGAACCATCATGACATTGGTTTGCGAATACATAGGGATGATATGGGGAATGGTTTTTATTCTTTCCAGGAAATAGGCTTTTCGTTCCCCGGCTTTTTGACGAACCGCGATCAAGGAATCGATATGATCCAGGGCGATTTTGGCGAAATCAAAGGAAAACTGGGTAATAGGAAAATAGGTGCGGTGAACTTTCAATGCCCGCAGGATATCTTCATTACTGCTCATGGCATACCCTACCCTTAGGTTGGCCAGGCCATAACCCTTGGAAAAGGTACGTAAGACGATCAGGTTTTTGTATTCGTGGAGCAGTGAAGAGGCGGAATGGACACCGCCGTCCGGGTCGGTATACTCCCCATACGCCTCATCGATCACCACGAAGGCATAATGGTCGGCGGCTTCCCTGACAATGCTTTCCACCAATTCCGGGGGACAAAAAATACCGCTGGGATTATTGGGATTGGCGATCCAGATCAACTTGGGATTCAGCCGGCTTAATACTTTCTTGTACTCGTCGAAGGTAGAGGCAGTCCAGGTGAAATTGTCTTCTTCCCTTAAAAAAAGATATATGGGAACCGCTCCCATGCGCCGCGAATACTCCTCGAACAGGTAAAAAGTAGGAGAGGTAATCATAATACGGTCATTCAATTCCAGGAAGGAAGAAGCAATATGAGCCAGCATCTGTTCAAGTCCCGCCGCAAGCTGGATCCATTCCGGGAAAATATTATGCAATTTGGCTATCTTCTCCCTTAAATTCAGGCAAATGAATTCCGGGTAATTTTTTAACAATTGTTGGATATTGTCCTTGCTCAGTTCTTTAAAGCGGATGGCCACTTCTTCCGCGCAGCCGTCATTGTTCTGCCCCAAATCGAAGCGGTAAATCTTATTTAACCTGTACCTCTCTTTAAGGATTTTAATATATTCCTGGATGTAAAATTCTTTACTGATATATCCGCCTACTTTTTCATAGAGGGCGCGTTGGGTACCGATATTGAAAAAAGACTGGGTTTTTATTTGTATTTTCGATTGCATGGTTCATATACTCCTTAAGTGATCTTAGCGAAGCGCAAACGCCGGCACGGCGGGACACTGGTCCCGCTGGTCCCGTTGGTCCCGGAGGTGAATTTTCTCTTACTTTCTTTAGGTCTTGTTGTCTCTGCTGCATTTTAGAAACCGGGAATAGAAAGAATTATTGAAAGGTTAACTGTCCTTTACTAAGTTGGGTAAGGGTATGGCTCACCTCCTCCATGCGGGTGATAGGCACGGCCAGTTTCATGGAGACGCCGTCGCCGGTGTATTCTTGATCGATTATGTCCAGGGAAAAACGCTGGACAATGGTCATGATTTCACCGGTTTTGGTAAAGGGGAAATTCAATGAGACCTGTTTTTTAACGGTAATGGTAACG
>RPPU01000705.1 GCA_003819975.1 Desulfobacteraceae bacterium | reverse complement strand
GACATCTTGCACCGGCTCGGTCTTGATCACATGTTCCTGGTTCGGATTGAAGGTCCCGTGACAGTCGGCCAGATCGTGCAGGGTCCAGTAATCGGCCGGATTTTGGAGCAACCGGTAGCGGGCCGTAATCCGGTTCAGATTGGTGATGACCAAAGGTACATGGGTTTGCTCGTTCTTCTCCAAGACCGAGATTTCATTTTTAAGAAAAAGCTCGGGCGGTCGATGGCTGGTTTTTAAAGCGAATTTGAGCGGCCGCGCTAAACGGCGGCCGAAAATATCCTGAAAATCGGGCCGGCCGGTCAGTTGGTAATCGTGAAAAGCTTTCAATGCTTCCGGAACCGCAACCGGATATTCGGTTCCGAGCTTGTGGGGTTGGCGCAAGTAATACTCGCCTTGGGATACGTCGGCCCAGGGATCGTAATCGGATCTGCCGCCGGCCAAATCGGGCGTAAAGCGCAGCTTAGGTCCCTCACTGCGGGCCGGCACCGGCGTTGAAAACAAGAGCTGCGCGCCCGCCAAGGGCTGAAAGCGCAAATCCTCGGAACTGCCCGGCCGCAGCTTAATTTGCTTGCCGTTGATATCGAAACCCTGAATGCCCAAAAATTGAAATTCGGGAAAAGTATTGAAGACCACCACGGTGCGCGACTCCACGCCGAGCTCCGGTCCTTCCAGCGACGCAATACCGGGGGTGACCGTTAAAATGACCTCGGTATCAATAGGCAGCTCCCGGACCGGCGCGATGTTGACGGCCGTGCCGTAATCGGCCGAAGCTTTCTCGTCCAGAACCGCGGCAACTCTTTTCCCTGAAGCCGTGAACTGCAGATGCTTGATTACGCTTTGCGGATCGACTTTCTGATTGAAACTCATGCCGATGACCGGCCAACCCGGGCTTTTCCAATTGGTAAAATGCGTGTATTCGATGCGGGGTCGCAGGGTGATAAAAAAATCCTGAATCGTCCCGGCCGGCATGGGCTTACCCGATTGAGAGACGAATTTGGGTTCCACGCGGATCGTATATCGGGTGGCCGGTTTGAGTTTTTCTTTTTCGCCCAATTGCAGAGCCAAGGTGGAGGTGTCCAGCCAGCGCCATTGCCCTTCCAGGGCCGGCTGAATCGTAATCGGAACCTCTTCAGGCGTGCGCTCCATGCGGCCCACCGGAACCACGGGCAGATTAAACTTGAACACGATCTGCCGCTCCGCCGGCACATCCTGGCCCGTGGGCGTAATGCGCACGATCTTGAGCGTATCAGCGTTTTTGTTCAGGCCCGCTCCCGGCGGATCGGCCGCGCACGGTAGACTTAATAAGGATAAAATCAAACCGATCCCCATTCCCCGGCTCAGTATTTTCGGCATCATATTCAATCTCCTTTGCAATCCATTATGGGTTATACGCACGCTTTTTTTGATATCATTTAGGCAAGAATCGACAGGAGGTTAATATAGTCTAAAATGAGGGCTTTTAAAAGGAATTTAATTCCCGATTTTAACCACGGAATTCGCGAAATACACTGAAAAAATTAAACATGATATTTCTCTTAGTTTCTCTTAACCTTCCGTGTGTTCCGTGTATTCCGTGGTTTTTCCGAATCTTTAACCACGGAACACACCGAATACACGGAAAAAATCAAATAAACCTATGCTCTTAATTTTTCTTAAACTTCCGTGTCTTCCGTGTGGTCAGTGGTTAATCTCTTCCTTCCCTTTCCGTGTCTTCCGTGTGTTCCGTGGTTAAATTCTCCCTTCCCAACCGTCTTCCGTGGTTTCATTTTTTACAAAACAATTCGTTCAATTTCCGCCTTCGGATAATGTCCAAAATTAACCAACAGCCCCAATTCCAATCCCGCGGCTTTTAAGTAGTTATGAACCTGGGCCCGATGTTCATTCAGCAGCTCCTTGACCGCTTTGATTTCAACGATGATTCGGTCAAAACAGATAAAATCCGGCCTATATGTTTGAATCAGGGTTTCACCTTTATAATGCAGAATCAATTCCTGCTGAGTGACAAACGGTATATCCTGTTTCAAAAACTCTTTTTCCAGGCATTCCTGATATACGGCTTCCAAAAAACCGCAACCCATCTCACGATATACCTCAAACACCGCTCCCCTGATCCGGTAGCTCTGATCTTCGAACTTTAATTCATTCATTTCCATACCCCCGATTTTAACCACGGAACACACGGAATACACGGAAAAAAGATTAAGCAGCCTTTTATTTTTGGTCTTTCTTAACCTTCCGTGTATTCCGTGTGTTCCGTGGTTTATCTCTTCCTTCCCTCTCCGTGTCTTCCGTGGTTAAATCCCCAATCAGATCCCATACTTTTTCCGCCGCCGCCAGAGCGTGGCCTGATCGATACCGAGAATATCGGCCGCTTCCTGCAGCGATTTCGTGCCGGCCAGGACACGCCGGATATGCTGCTCCTCGATTTTTTCCAAAGTAACGGCATCG
>RPPU01000704.1 GCA_003819975.1 Desulfobacteraceae bacterium | reverse complement strand
TTCCCGGCAATATCACCACCTTCAATATCGGTTTGGTCCGCTCCGAAGGCTATAGAAATGATCTGCTTGTTAAGCACCTCAGAGAGTTCCCTAATCCGCCGAACCTCGATCTCAATGAAGGTGTTCGGGCAATGCGGGCGGAAATGGATCGAAGCAATCTTTATCCTCCGGTTTTTTTCACCTATCCCTATCTTGAAGATGCTGTCCGGGTTGTTTTATTTAATTCCATAAAAGCCACCGAATGGGATAAGGTCGCTGCTTATCTCAAAACAAAAGAAAAATATGTCACCAATGAAAAAGTAAGACAGATTGTCGGCAATCCCGATACTTCAAAAGTATCAAGGCTCCTTCGAAAATGGGTTACGCAAGGGTTTCTGTTAAAACTTGAAAGCGGATCAAAAAAGAACTCGCGCTATCGGCTGCCAATGGCCGATAAGAGGGAAGAACTTTTATTTGCAGGACCAAATGCAAATAAAAAACAATATTAATAATATCAGTTACTTAGACGTAATTTATTTGCAACTATTAACTTTTACGCATTTCGAGGCTATAGGATAATCCATGGCAATCCATCCTTCTTTCCCGACCTCGCCTTACGACATATTGGAACCCGATCTGCGCTGGTTTCCGGCGGATGAAGCCTTACGGGAATCCAGTTATGACCGGCTCCTGCCTCCGCTGGTGCATAAGAGCCGTTAGAAAATCAAAATCTGAATGATGAAAATTTTGAAAATATCACCCCGGCTCTTTCAACAATGGGGTCATTAATTTAAAAAAATATAAGGGCCCATAAAAACCGGCTTACCGAAATGGGATGCAACAACATGAAAAACTTGCTGTTAGTCAGCACTGTATTTATTTCTGTGGTATCCGATAACGGGCCTATATTTAATCACGAATCAGGCCGCGCAGGCGACGGTTGCCAACCCGGTTCAAACGCCTCTCAACAAAATCGACAATGAAAAACTGCTACAAAAAGAAGACTTCCAATACCAGGGCGCGTTCCGGCTGCCCCAGGGCGGCACGCGGCCCAAGACCTTTGAATACGGCGGCGGCGCCCTGACCTTTAATCCGCAAGGCGACCCTTCCGGCGCCCGGGACGGGTTCCCGGGGTCTTTGTTCATTTCCGGCCATGATCGCCTGGCTTACGGCGAATTGCCGGACGGCAATCAGGTCGCTGAAATCGACATTCCCAAACCCGTGAAATCCAAAAACTTGGGCGACCTCCCTGTTGCTAAATTCAGGCAAGGTTTCCAGGATGTGGCTAAAGGCTTTTTCAAAGACCTGGATGAGATTCCGCGCGTGGCCCTGCAGTATTATGATACTCCCGCCACCGGCCCCAAAATCCACCTGGCTTGGGGCCAGCACATGCAACCCGACCCGCCGGCGGCTTCGCATGCCTGGTTCAATCCTGACCTGAAAAAACCTGGCACCACGGGAACTTGGTTCATCGGTGCTCAATCCCTTTACAGCGTCAACGGCTATATGCTGGAAATCCCGATTGAATGGGCGGATAAAAACACGGGCGGACGCTCTTTGGGCACGGGGCGCTACAAAGACGGCGGCTGGTCCGGCATGGGCCCCGCCCTTTTTGCCTATCGGCCCTGGGAGGATACGGGCGCGCCCGCTCCTCCCGGCACCCGTCTTTCCGAAAAAGTACTGCTGCTTTATCAGAATTCCCAGAATTCCGATAAAATCGAGCACTGCCTGAAAGGGTACCAACATCCGGATGAGTGGGAAGGCGCCGCCTGGATCGAGACCAAAACGGGAAAATCGGCGGTACTTTTTGCCGGCACCAAGTCGACCGGCGCGAAATATTGGTACGGCTATATCCATCCCCAAGGCCCGGCTTATCCCTGCGTGGACCAGGCTTTTGTGGGACAATTCCCGGTCTGCCGCTCAGCCGACGGCAAACCGTGCCCAGTCGCGGACCTCCGGGAATGCGCGGGCCACCAATCCTATCGCGGCTGGTGGAGCACCCGTTTTGACGCGCAATTCATTCTTTATGACCCGACCGATCTGGCCCGGGTCGCCCAAGGCCGCCTGGCCTCCTGGGAACCCCAACCTTATGCTGTCCTGGATATCGATGAATCCCTCTTTTTGAATCCGGACAACCTAGAACCCGAAATGCTGGGCACGGCCGACCAGCGCCGCTATCGCATCGGTGAGATCACGGTTGACCGCGGCAATGGATTGCTGTATATTCTGGAGCTCTTTGCCGACCAGGCCCGGCCGGTGGTGCATGTTTGGAAAGTCCGCCAATAGTCTAACACGCTCAAAGGAGTTTCATGCATATCGAAGAAATCTCAAGCACGAGCGACGGCGATTTGGATGCCGTGATTGAACTATTACACCGGCAAATGACCGATATCGGCTCTGTTAAGCCCAAGGAACGGATTCGGAAAGCCGTTCAAAACGCCCTGCAACCCGGGTCGCGCGCCCGTTTCT
>RPPU01000703.1 GCA_003819975.1 Desulfobacteraceae bacterium | reverse complement strand
TTTCCTCGACAGGTTAGAGTGAACAAAAAAGCCTATGACCATAACCCAAGAAATCGATCTTAATCTCATTTTGACTCCTATTCCCGGCGAAAACCCGGCCGGAGTCTATCTACGCTATGACCCGGTTTATGACGCCATTGCCGAAGCGCGGCGCGCCGACGATGACCTGAACCGCGGCGAATGGCAACGCGAAATCAAAACTGCGGATTGGGATAAAGTCATCAAACTCTGCCTGGAAGCTCTTTCGCAAAAAACAAAAGATCTGCAAATCGCAGCCTGGTTGACCGAGGCCTTGACCGCCACTCGCGGATTCGAAGGCTTTGCCCTAGGCCTGCAAATCGTTAATGGTTTTCTATCTCAGTTCTGGCCCCACTTTTTTCCGCAAATCGAAGACAACGACCTTGACTTCCGCATCGGCAGTATCGAATTTCTGAATAACACCGCTTCCAATTGGATTAAACAAATTCCTCTGACCGACCCGCAAAAAACCAAAGGCTACTCCTTGCTTAAATGGCGGGAATCCCGCCGGGTCGGCCATGAAGCCGATTCGCAAAACAAGGATTTGCGCAACCAACTTATCGCTGAAGGAAAAATAACGCCTGAGAATTTCAATACCGCCATAGCCGGTTCTTCCCGGGCTTTTTACGAATCGCTGAATCGTCCATTCAAAGCCTGTCTGGATCAATTCAAAATCCTGGACAACTTGGTCGATGAAAAATTCGGTAAAAACGCCCCCAAAATTTCCGATTTAAAAAATATTATCGAGGAATGCGATGGATGGATCGTAAAAGTTCTAAAAGAAAAACGTATAGCAGAGCCTGATCAAGATCCGTCTTCCGCGGAAGGAACCGATGTCGTTGCCGGAACGCCGGAATCCGGTTTGGATTCGATTGCTCTTCTGCCCGGCGACGCGCAATCCCAAGAACAGGTTGTTTGGAAAGAAGCTTTACAGATCTTTAAAACATCCGGCGTCAAAAAAGCCCTAGATCTATTACTAACCGCTTCCTACAGTGCTCAATCCATCCGGGATCGAAACCGTCATCGCCTCTTTATGGTAAAACTGTGTCTGAAAGCTCAAAGACCGGAATTGGCTCGGCCCATGATTGAAGAATTATATGCTTTGGTAGATCAGATGAAACTGGAGCATTGGGAATCGCCGCTTTGGATCGGCGAAGTTCTGGAAGCCCTGTATCAATGCTTGACCTCCGGTGACGTGAGCGATGAAGACCGTAATCGCGCTCGCGAGATCTTTCTCAGGCTTTGCAAAACCGACATCACTAAAGCCATGGGTTATCAAGGACCGGCGAATTGAAAAGTGTTTAATGAGATATTGAAAAGTGTTTTTTTGAGGATCGCGGGTTAAAGTTATAATGAATAATAAGAATATACGATATCTCGCTGCGCTCGATATGACAAAAACCGACAAATGGTTCGTCCCTTCTGTCATCTCGAACGTTCTCTCTGTCATTTCGAACGAACGTGAGAAATCGTATATAGGCGCTCGTATTGGCAATTTGTTGTCGATAAATGAAAAAGCAAATAATCAACCGACTTACCATCTTACTGACTTATTCCGGCAATTTTTGCCGGAATGCATGTTTTTTGATCCTATGTTTTCAGGATCAAAAAACATATAGGGTTCTTTTTATTAATACCGGCGGTTCCTCCGCCGGTTTTGAGGTTTTTTTGATCCTGGGTTTTTCAGGATCTAGCCTATGGATATAGGCCGGTACTTAGGGTCTGCTCATCGACAATCTTTTTTCCGATGGAGCACAGGTTCTTTTTATTAATACCGGCGGTTCCCCCGCCGGGTTTGAGTTTTTTTCGATCCTGCTTTTTAGGATCGAAAAAAACTAGGGAAAGGAGAAACAAATCATGGCGGAAAGTATTCAGAAAAAAATCTCAAGAGTGCGCCCCCCACGGGTCCACATCACCTATGATGTGGAAGTGGGCGATGCCATCGTCAAAAAGGAAATTCCTTTTGTAGTGGGGGTTATGGCCGATCTGTCCGGCAAGCCGGAAGAACCGCTGCCGGAAGTGAAAGACCGTAAATTCGTGGAAATCGACCGCGACAATTTCGACAATGTCCTGGAAGGCATGAAACCCCGCTTGGCTTTTAAGGTGGACAACAAGCTGACCAACGACGGTTCCGTCCTCCCGCTCGAGTTGAAATTCAAGTCCCTAAACGATTTTCATCCCGAACGTGTGGCTGAGCAGGTCCAGCCCCTGGCCAAACTGGTCGATGCCCGTAAAAAGCTTTTTGACCTTTTAAGTAAATTGGACGGCAATGATAGTTTGAGCGCGCTGCTCCAGGAAGCCGTGGCCGGAACCGATTCCATCGCCAAGCTCGGCGAACAGGCCGGTGTCAAAAAAGAAGAAGAAAACAAACCCGCTTCATAGCGAGAGGAGATAAGTTATGGCTGAAGCAGAAAAAGAAAAACAAACCGAAACCGC
>RPPU01000702.1 GCA_003819975.1 Desulfobacteraceae bacterium | reverse complement strand
GGCCGGGTGGTGGCTACGATCACCTCCCGCGGTTCGCCCGAATGCGGATCGATCACGGGGTAACGGATATGCCAAAAATGCCCTTGCACGGTCTCATGATAGATTTCATCGTCGGAAATGCTGGTCAGTAAAAAAGGGTCCCAGTTGACCAGGCGTTTGCCGCGGAATATCAATTCGTCGCGAAACATCTTGAAAATAGTATGGCGCACGGCCCGGGAGCAGACCTTGTCCATGGTGAAGCGCTGCCGGGTCCAATCGCAACTGCAGCCCATGCGCTGTTGCTGTTCGATGATCCGGGTCTGGTACATATCTTTCCAATTCCAGATTTTTTGAATCAACCCCTCCCGGCCCACATCGTGGCGGGTCAGCCCTTCCAGCTCTTTCATCCGCTTCTCGACCACGGCCTGGGTCGCGATGCCGGCATGGTCGGTGCCCGGCATCCACAGGGTATTATCGCCCAGCATGCGGTGCCAGCGGATCAGCAGATCCTGCATCACATTATCCATGGCATGGCCCATGTGCAGCGCGCCGGTCACGTTCGGCAAAGGCATCATAATGACATATTTATCCGGACGCTCATCGGGTTCGGCATGGAAGGCGCCGTCAGCCAGCCATTGTTGATAAATCTCTTTTTCGATGTCACCGGCTTCATAATTCTTGGCTAATTGAAATTCGTTACTCACGGGTCGCTCCTTACGGTTAAAGGGGATCTCTTAAAATTCATTTTATCGAATCGGCCGAACAGGAACAGTCCATTTCTCAAAAGGCGAATTTTTAGAGTTCCCGTAAACTTTAATTTTCAAGGCTCGAAGCATAAAACAAGCCCTGTGGCGGTGCAATGAAAAAATCGTCCGAAATACGGTTATTCTTATGTTTTTTGCGGCATCAAAGAACATTTTTTCCCTTTCGGTTTTTCCGAACCCGGTCCCCTTAAGCGCTTTCTCGGGCCGGGAAAACTTTATTCAAAGTGATCGAACTATTGAATAGTCTGTGCTTTTGGGTTAAACCGAACCGGGATCTAAGCGTTAAGATAATCGGCAGGCGATCGAGCGATATCCGGAAATTGGGTCAAAAGCTGCCGGTCGACCGTCACGAGCGGGACCTTGATCTCTCGGGCTAAGGCAACAAATTCGCAATCATAGGCGGAACAGGAGCTTCGACTCGCCAGCTTCAGAACCTCATTTGAAGAAACTTCAAATTCCTGTCCGGCCATCAAACCCATGGCCTCGTTCATGATTTGCTGCGCTTCCGCAAAAGACAAAATTTCCCGGCGCATATAAAGCGCAAGCACATTGCGGAGTTCGCTGCGCCAAAGTAAAGGCGCGCACCATTCCGGGTCTTTTTTATAGACCTGCTCCATTTGGCTTGAACGTTCACCGGACAGGAAAAAATAACCGATGACATTGGAATCCACCACAATCATGGTCGGCCGGCCGCTTTAGCATTATTAAATTCATCGTCGTTTATCGGAAAAGAAGCCGTTCGTTCACGAAGCTGCCGGGCTTTTATGATTAACAGATTAGGGTCCAGGCGTTGGCTTTGTAAAGAGCATTCGATCCGAAAGATGATTTCGCTGTTGATGCTGCGGCGGTTATTTGCGGCGGCTTTTTTCAATTGCCTATAAATGTTTTGTGGAATATTTTTTACGGTAACGGCCGGCATATGAGACTCCATTTTGGTTTCATAATGGTTTTATTATGCGCCTGACTGGGCCCATTGTCAAGCGGCCTGGCCTCAAGCCGATATTTCCACAAATAATCAGTTTTCGATATCGGATGGTTTTTACTTCTGTTTTATATGAAAAATGGAACTGCTCTTTTCTGCGATTCTGTAAGCCGATATCCGTTATCGGTCATCAACTATCTTATTTTAAAGGGGAATTTGCTATTTTATAGCTATAGCCTGTTTTTAATTGACCATCACCCTGTGAATCTGCTATTAAATCAACAGTTTAGACTTTATAATATATTGATTTTAAACCTTGAAGACATAAAGGGAGGACTAAAAAAAAATGAAAAAAATTGCAATTATCGGCGCCGGCAATATGGGCAGCGGCATTGTGCAAAAAACCGCCCAAGAAGGGCTTCTGGTCGTGATGATGGATATCAAGCCCGAGTTTGTTGAAAAAGGACTCAATAATATCCGCAACACGTTGAATGAGGCTGTGGAACGAAAACTCCTGAAACCCGAAGAGGTGGGCCAAATCATGGGCCGCATTAAAGGCACCACTAACATCGCGGATGTCAAGGATTGCGACCTCGTGATCGAGGCGGTTTTCGAGGATATGCAAGTCAAACGGGATCTGTTCGCCAGATTGGATAAAGCCTGTAAAAAATCCACCATCCTCGCTACCAACACCTCTTCCTTTGCCGTGGATGAACTGGCTGGGGCCACCAAACGGCCTGATCGCTTTATCGGCCTGCATTTCTTTTATCACCCGGCCAAAAACCGGTTGCTCGAAATCATCCCGGGCGCCCAAACCTCTGAAAAAACCGTG
>RPPU01000701.1 GCA_003819975.1 Desulfobacteraceae bacterium | reverse complement strand
TGATGGTGTTATTGTCCGAATCCTGACACCCGTTATTATTGCGAAACAGAGCCAGGGTATTGGAGGTGGCGGGAGCCGGACCGCCTTCATAGAAGTTGGCATTGCCCCAGCCGACCAAATCGACTAATTGGGTCAACTGGCTCGGTTGACAGGGTGTTGAGCCGCCGTTGCAAGTCAAGCCGGTCGTGGTATGGACCAGGGCGATTTTACCGGCGCCGGCAGCCATATTGATGGCGCCGATTTTATCGGGAGCCGGCAGGGCTGTGCCATTGGCGCCGCCGGCGAGTTGGATCAGATAATATTGTCCGGGCTGCAGGGAGCCGGATAGCGTCACAATCGGGTTGGCGGAAAAATTTCCCGTGCCGGTAGCGCTGGCATACTGTAAGGACCATCCGTCCAAAGTAACAGCGGTTGTACTTCGGTTGAACAGTTCCACGAAATCGTTTTTATAAGGCGCTTGCGAATTGCCGCCGCCGCCGAAAACCTGGCTAATCACTACATCGGAAGGCGCGGCCAAAGCCGGGTGCGGGAAAGAGAGGCAAAAAACCGCGGCTAAGAGGAACATGAAAGCAAAGCTGAATCGTTTATGCGGGTATGGTTTCATGATCTTGTTCTCCTGCTTTTGGGGTTAGGGGGGAAGAAATAAATACGGTCTCTTCGCTTTAGAGTTGTAATTCTTGCCTTATAAATGCTTCACTCATTTAGAAATCCGTTAAGATTGCAGCACAAAATAATCTTATGTCAGAACCTGCGAAAAAGCAAAAAGATTAACAGATCGTCATGATTTGCGAACGTGAGAATCCGTTTTGGAGTGCGGCGACGCGTCGCCGCTTCTAAAGCGCGGACGCGTCACACGAGGGCTTCTGCCCTGGTCTGCGCATTCCAAAAGAGGTCAGTCCAATTGAATACTGACTCAAAAAAGTGACAACTTTCCAATCAGATGCGTTGAAACGAGGTTCCTTTCCCGAAATGATCGTGAGAAGACCAGTTAGTCGGAAATTTAAGATTATATTTTTGCTTTATATATTTATCCGGGTTAAAAATAATATCTTTTATTTGGCTGTCCTTGAAAAGTTCGTGGTACGCGGTTGTTGCTGGTATAAAGGGGTTTTTCTCCAAGGCCCGGTATAAACCCCAGGTGGCGACACAAGAAGAAGCCAAATTGGCTCCAATGGTAAAAATTTCAGGGGTGTTCCATTCATCGGCTAATTCCCTACCGATCATATTGATTAAAGAAGTCGTCAGCGCAGCCCAGAAAAAATTTTCAATGTTGTCTTTCACAAATTTCCCAAGATTTTTTTTGGTTTGGTTCGAGGCAAGTACTTTGGCGGCCATCAAGGTGCTCCGGTAACCTATGGTGCAAAGCATTTGCGCGATCACCCTTAACCAGAATTGATCTGTTGAATTTTGAATCCATACCACGCTGGCAACACCGGTCATGAATGTCGCGGATAAATTATGTCCGACTTTTTCAAACAACCCTTTAACCGTCAGCCGCTGATTTCGGTGATCGTATATCACGTTTAATGTCGTGCTGGCGGACAAAGTCATGGCGGCTTTCAGCCAAAAAAATTCATTGCAACCGGTCAACTTTCCCGCCAGAACGGCGGAAACCGGCCACATGGAGTACAAAAAGGCCTTACTGACCACCTGGGTCATCTGTAATTGCTTTTCACGCGATACATTTTCGGACAAATCGATCACTTCATCGTTGAGAGCGTTTAATTGATTTAAGAGAGGAGCGAACTCCATCTTTTTTAGATCATCGATGAAAGGCGTTGTCGTGTTCGGAAAGTGTTCCCGCGCATATTCGAAAATTTCACGATCTTTAGAAGACAGAATCGGCCGTGTCATATGATTGTATCTCCTATTGAATTAATTCTTGCCGGAGTTTTAATTTGTCATGATCGTTTTTATCGGCGCTTTATGGAATTGCAATAAAGATATCGTGAAGATTTAATGAATAAGGCATGGAAAACAGTTTGCGCAAGAAACGACCGCTTTCTTTATCGGGCTTGACGCTTTTTGCCAAATTTAGAAGAAATCAGGACTTGACCAAGACCCAAACTGAAATCTATTTTTTGATTTTTGAGATATCTTGTAACCAAAGATTATTCCATTGACAAATCATTTGGGCTGCGGTTGATTAAAGCTTTAAGAAATCGAAAGGAGCATGATAAAGTGCCGCAGCAGATCGAATCCAAGTGGCTCGCAAAAATCAAGGCCCATATCAAAACCCGCCAAACCTGGTACACCCGGGGGCAGTTAGCCATCACCCGGATACCGGCACCTACATTCCGGGAAACGGAGCGGGGCATGTATATGTTGAAAAAATTCAGAGCTCTGGGATTGGCCCGGGTGCAGCGGGATACGCGCGGCAATGTATTGGGGCTGGTACGGGGTTCCGGCCGGGAACCGGCGTTGGCGGTGACCGCGCATTTGGGTACGGGATTCATACGGCTCAGGAATATTACGACACGCAGGGACGTGAGCGCGGGCCGGCGCT
>RPPU01000700.1 GCA_003819975.1 Desulfobacteraceae bacterium | reverse complement strand
CGTGATCCTGAGCTCCGGATTCAGCGAACAAAAAATATCCGACCGCTTCAAAGACCAGAACCTCTCCGGCTTTCTCCAAAAACCCTATCAACAAGCCGACCTGCGAACCGCGCTTCAGAAGGCCCTGGAAGGGTAACTCCCCTTTCGCCTGCCTTTATGTTTGATTTTTCCCCTTTTTTGGGATAATCTATCGTTAAGATTTTTCCTTCAATATTACGAGGATGAAATTTTAATCACGATAAATGCTCGAATCGGGCAATTTAGGCAGGAAAAGTGTTTAAACCAAGCCGAGTGAGACGAAAAAAAATCGGCATTTATTAAATAAATTTCAAAACTTGGCTGCGGTTAAGGAGGTCTCGGGATGACCAAGTCCATGATTACCAAACATGATATTTACGACAAGCTGGCCGGGGTCTCGGAGCGGGATCTTCAGGCCATTGCCGTTTTTATCGATTTTGTGCGGCATCAAAAAAAGAGCCAGGGGAAAAAGCTTATTAAACTTGAAGGGGTTTTAAAAGATTATGATATCGATTTTTCGGCCCTGAAAGATTTTAAGGATCAGAGCTGGCGGCATTTGGAACGGGAATTTACAGATGGATAAGTTCGTAACCGATACCCAGGCCTTGGTTAAGTTCATGATGGGCAAGAAAGTGATCAATGAAAAGGCCCATCAGGCTTTTCGCTCTGCCGACAAGGGAGAGGGCATCATCGTCATTCCGGCGGTGGTTTTGATGGAAGTGCTCTATCTCTTTGAAAAGAACCGAATCAGCATTGATCTGCTTCAGACCGAGGATCTTCTTAAAAGCGAAAATTACCAGTTTGAGCCGTTGAGCTTGGAGATCCTGAAAACCGCTTCCGAGATTACCGATATCCCCGAACTGCATGACCGTTTGATTGCCGCCACGGCCAGGTATCTGGATATTCCGATCATCACCAACGATCCCGTGATCATAAAATCCAGCTTTGTGAAAACCCTGGAATAAGCTGCGGAACGGTCTTCGGGAACGGGCTGCGGCCGAAGCGGCCTCCGCTCCCGCCCCCTTCAGCCCTTTAGACTATCTTGAAACTACTTACTAAGGAGGTCTGGATGCTCGCCCGGAAGCCGCTAAGAGCGTCTTCCGATTGCTGCGCTCCCACCTCGGCTTATCTTGCTCCCTGCCCGCCCGCGTGAGGAGTTGGTCTGCGGCGGGGTTCCGATCTCCGCTCGCTTTTAAGGAATGGCAAGGCGTGAAGTTTATCCCGCCAAAGGCGGGAATCGGCGTTTCCGATAAGAGCGCCCTTATCAAAAACGGTTTGAAGGTCACACGGCTTGCAATCAGAAAAGGCGCAAGCCCTGCGCCCTTCAAATTGCCCTCGGCTCGATAGATATAACGCCCTTTGTTATGTTTCCTTGCCTTCTCGCTAAAATGCTTCCATCCTTTTTTCTTCTATCTCATCAGAATTCCAACAAATAAAGTGGATACTGCCGTTAAAAATAAAACAATGGATAACCATCTTGGTTTGTACCGAAAGGACCACATTGCCGATGCAATAGCCACAATTACAAAAAAGAACATTATGAATCCAATGTATTTTTCAATCTCTTGTATTTCATTTTGAAGTTCCTTGAGCCCCTGAAGTTCAGCAAAATAAGGGATTAAAATATTCCAATATATCTTGGCTTCAATAAAATACAAATAATAATAAATAGAAGAAGAAACTACACTTATAAAAACAATACCCCATGGGACTCTGTTTTCAGTACGGCTTTTTTGATGCATTTAAGGATTCCTCAAAGTAGAGCATAGGGTTCATAAAATTATAAACTTGAACCTTAAAGACTCAATTTCCTCTCTTTTACAATCAGCTCCCCGCGCTGGACCGCGATACTGACGGCCGGTTGGGTCAACTTGAAAGCCTTGGCCAATGCGGTCACCGTTTCCCCCAATCCTCTCACCGCCCAATAACAGTAAACGCTCCGGGCTTGAACGCTCTTGCGGTATTATGTTTAAGATTATAAGATAGGGCATAGCCGGTTAAAAGCCGGCGCATAATACCGGCAACCGGGATATTGCCGGTGCGGAGCAATAAATGAACATGATTCGGGATTAAGGCCCAGGCATAACAGGCGGTGGAGGTTTTGGTCAGGATGTTTTCCAGACGCTCGATAAAGTCATCCCGGTCATTATCGTTCTGGAATATCTTTTGGCGCTCGATTCCGCGGACAATGATGCGATGCAAGGCATCCGGAGCATCTATACGGGCTTGTCTGGGCATTAAAGAAGGGTATCATACCATAATAAACATGTCAATTTTATAATTTTAGTCGCAGTAGAAGCAGTCGTTATCGACTGCTCCCTGCACAGATCCAGGCGAGCGGAACTACCGCACCGGGCTCTTGCCTCCGGTTGTGACGCAAAGCCTCTGCCAGGGTTCGGGATGCAGCAATTTCGCGGTCGGAATCCAGTACTTCACGTGTTTCTTGAATATATCCCACGTAAGCTTCCGGGCCTTCTGGCTCCTCTTT
>RPPU01000699.1 GCA_003819975.1 Desulfobacteraceae bacterium | reverse complement strand
ATCCGATGATCCAATACACAACTTCAAATGTATGGACCAAACGGCGCAGCCCCTGCCGTTGTTCGGGAATTCCGCTACGGGTGGCGATTTCACGCTGTAAAGCCGATCCCAACCCTTTTGTAAAAATCCCAAGTACGGTTATTAGCATTGAAAAGAAACCAATCAATCCGTACCCTTCCAATCCCAGGTAACGAATATAAAAAGGGACCAGGAGAATGGACAAGATCGGAGCCAGGAATTGACCGAAAAAATTGGCCAGCGAGTTCTGCAGAATCATCTCATTTCCGCATTGCATTTAAAAAATAAATTGAGCTCTTCTTTAAAAAAACAATCGTTTTAGTCTTGATAAAAAACCAAGGGAAGGCCATCAAGACCAGTAGATACAAATATACTCTACGAAAACCCACTCCTGATAAAGGTTGATCGTCCTCGGTAGGAGCGTTACGCAAGTTCTCTATCGCTTCAACCAATATCGGGACACAAGGCTTTTCGAGTCCATGTGGGCGGATAAATTCCAAGACAAACTTTTGACTGTGCTTTTTTTGATCCTGTTCCGACAGTTTCAACACCTCAGGCATCTGGTCGAGATGACCGGAAAAACCGTCCGAAATATTCAGCAAGCCGCCCTTCACCAAATAATGGAAATGGATCGTTCCCATTTGTGAATCCTGAAACTCAGGGACGCGCATGGAAAAAACCGGCCGCCCGATGATTCCGGCTTCGATCATGCCGCTGGTATTGATTCCCATCACAGCGGCGCAAAAAAAAATGGACTCAAAAAAATCAGTCTTGGTTTCCTCGTCGACAGCGATTTCACCGTGCTTGGGCCATATAGATATATGCTCGAACTCACCAAAATCCATTCCCTCCCATTGCGCAGAGTGCATCGGATGAGGACGGATCAAAATCCCCATATCCCGAATGAACCTTTCATCGCAACTGCGCAGGGCAGAAACCCATTTTTTTACGAAATCGACTTCATTCGGGGTGATGAAGGATGACGAACAGAGATACAAAATATAGGGTCTGTCCAGTGGTAAAGATTTCTCTGCAAGAAACCCCCGGCGAGAAGATTTCGGAACTCTGGAAAACCATTCGTCAAAGGTTTGTGCCCCGGTCTCAACTATGCGATTGGCGTGAATACTATGCAACCGGATCGCCTCCTCTCTCTGAAAATGATTCCATACGATTACCTTGGAAGGCTCGATCCGGATATGGCCTTTATTGGTCAGGTTATCCCAACTGGCCACACACAATGCACTAGGAATTTTCAATATGCGGGCCGTTTTAATATAATCGACCAGGCTTGATCCGAACTCAACCAATGGAGATACAAGAAGGATATCGGGCTGGATCGCCTGGACGAAGGCATTGACCTCTTTGCTGCCGGGAATCTTGGCTTCAATCCGTTGAAGAAATGTCAGTAACCACCGGGTTCTCGGCAACCGTTCTTTTCTTCCCGCATACAACCAAAAGCAAAACCGATAGATAGCCGATACATTCCGGGCACTTCTCTTTTTCAATTTTGGCGAAGCATCGAAATAGGGGTCAAGAAAACGGATATAATCCATGGCTTTGCGAATCCCTGTGGCAAGGTAGATCCACAGGCCTTTCCGGACCGGCGCCCGCTTGATTTCGATCCGATCATTTCCTTTTTCGATACCTTGAATCATGCGTTTCAAATTTTTCGCCTGATCGACATGAAGGTTATTATATGCCGAGTCTCCTTCAATGATTCCGATCCGGATCACGTGCCCTTTGCTGGCCAGCAGCCGGATCACATCGGCATAATGCCGCAGGTAGCCGCCATGTGAAACGACAAACAGAATGGTCATTTGCTTATTTTAGGTATCCTGCAATCCGGCGGATCATCGATTTTCCCATCGTCCAAATCCCCCTGGCAACCAATCTCATCCAACCGACCGGTACACTTCCAATTTTCCTTCCCCATGGAATACAAGCTGAGCTCAGTAAACGTTCCAGCATGACCCAAAAAAGTTTAAAAAAACGAAACGGGGCTGTCCAATAGGTGCCGAATTCTTCATTCCCGTATCGTTCTGAGAGGGATGAATCGTGAATGGTCCGGCGATGAAGAATCTCATTGACGAAGACCAGATGAGTGGCAAGAGAGATTTCGCTCATCAGTACTCGGTCGCCCATCATGCAATTCGGAAACGGCCTTGACATGATTTTCTTCAAGAAGCTGGAGCGGAACAGCCCATAAATAAACACATGGATCGGATGTCTCCCGATCATCCTCTGGAAAACCTTACTATAAGAAGCATCGGACAAATCGTTTTCCCCGGTTAACAATACCTGCCCCCGCTCTTCGCCAGACTCATCGACTTGCAAAAATGAGCACATGGCCACATCGCTACCGGGACGATCATCAAGCCCTGCCTTCAATACTGAAACAAAACGGGGGGCCCACCAATCATCGCAGGCAGCCCAAAAGAAAAAATCACCCTGGGCATGATCAAGAACGAAGTGAAAATTCTTTAAAATCCCGATGT
>RPPU01000698.1 GCA_003819975.1 Desulfobacteraceae bacterium | reverse complement strand
ATGTCGCCGACCGTACCGCCGATCTCCACAATCACGAGCTCGGCGGCTTCTTCCTTGGCCACATCAAAAACATGGTTTTTGATCATATCCGTAACATGGGGTATATACTGCACGGTCTTGCCCAGGTAATCGCCCCGCCGCTCCTTTTGCCGGACCATATCAAAGACCTTGCCCATGGTCAGGTTCCACTTGGAACGACAGTTGACCCCCAGAAAACGCTCATAATGGCCGAAATCCATATCGACTTCGCCGCCGTCATCCAGTACAAAAACCTCGCCATGCTCAATGGGATTCATGGTACCGGGATCGACATTCAAATACCCGTCGCATTTGATGGGGACAATTTTGAGTTTGGATGAAAGGAGATGACCTACGGAAGCGGCGGCTATCCCTTTTCCAAGACCTGACAGGACCCCGCCGGTAACAATAATATATTTGGTTTGCATTGATTTAATCTTTCGCGGTTTTGTCAAATTGTTAGCCGCCTTCAACTCAATAGTCAAGTCAAAAATCAAGGTCTTGTGTTGGATGGACCCAATAACTCAACCGGTGCGGTTTTCAACGCCCGTTATGTCCTTTTTTTAAAAAAATTGGATAGATTTATTATTGCTGGAATTTAAATACGATATTATTTTTCACTCTTTTATTTGACCCCAAACATCATTTTTTCACAAATAAATCTGCGTCAGTTCCAAACGATTTAATTTCAAAAAAAACTTGTTTTTTAATGCCCGCCAACCCGGTTTTTAATGCTCCTATTTTGTCGTTTTCAGGTCATTTTCATCTCATTGGGGAATTGTTCAAACTGATATCTATCCCCTTGAATGACCGAAGAATTCAGAAAAAAAGACTATGTAGAAAACACAATATATCTGGTTACTTATATTATTATAACACAATATATTGATTTTTTGCATTGACAGGCTGCTTGAAACGCTTTATAATTCTCACAATTTTACCTGCACTTTTCCCTAAAAAATCCGGATCCTGACTCAGGAGGTTTTAGAATGCTTCAACAAAAAATTTTGATTGTTGATGATGAAAAAATCTTAACCGAACTGGTTTCAGAAGCCCTTTCACGTGAAGGATTTTGCAACATTGAAAAAGCCAGCAATGGAGAAGAAGGTTTTGAAAAATATAAAAGCTTCGCTCCTGATCTGGTGCTTATGGATATTGAAATGCCGGTCATGGATGGCTATGAATCCTCCAGCCGCATCAAATCCTTTGATCCTGAAGCCAAGATCATGGTGATTACCGGCAATGCTTACGATGATCGGGCTCGTCGCACCTTGAGTGAAGGGATTGCCTTCAGAGTTCTGGAAAAACCTTTAAGACTCTTTGATTTGCGACGGATTGTCCGCGAAAACCTTCCCGCCCTGTCTCTCGCCTAATAATCCGCCCTATTTGGTCTCATGAGCCCGGGCGCCAAACCCGGGCTCATTTTTTAGTATCTAAATAGTGAAATTGCGCTCAAAGCAGGATATCTCAAAAATCGATTTTTTCTTAAAACAGCTTTTTTGAGATATCCAGGGGTCAAGATTTTTAACAAAGGCGGGGGTGACTCTTTTTCAAACCGCTAACTTCTTAAAACACAAAACATGATCGCAAGATCAGCAAGCGCGACACGGTACTTTATCGGCGCCTAACGTGCTTTTTTAGGCTTGAAACGAATTTAACAAAAGCAGCGCTTGCTTTTATAGCCCGGGCGTACTTAGTTAGCGGTTTGAAAAAGAGTCACCGCCGCCGAGTGCCTTATTTTGGTTCCGGCTCGTCCGGGTTAGGATTTTTAATCCTGGGTTTTTCAGGATCAAAAAACATTTAAAAAAACCTTTCCTCTGCCGCTCATATCCTTTATGATCTGCGCTATGATCCCTATTCTTGCCATAGTGGGGCGGCCCAATGTGGGCAAATCAACCCTTTTTAACCGCCTTTCGAAATCCAAGAACTCCTTGGTTGATGACCAGCCCGGTCTCACCCGCGACCGTCTTTATGCGAACATTCACTGGGAAGGAACCCCTTTGACCATTATCGATACCGGCGGTTTTGATGATGTGGACGATCCCCTGATCCACAAGGTCAAGGAGCAGGTCCTGAAAGCGATTGCGGAAGCGGACGCTATCCTATTCCTGGTGGACGGCCGCGACGGTCTCCTGCCCGGAGACGAAACAATCATCGATCTCTTGCGCCGCAGTAAAAAAAAGATTTACCTGGCCGTAAACAAGATTGACGGCTCGGAACATGAAGATTTACAGACTGGTTTTTACCGTCTGGGACTCAAAAAAATATTTCCCCTTTCCGGAGCGCATGGTTACGGCCTCAAAGAGTTGATGAATGAAATAATCCGGGAATGGCCCAAAGATGCAGCGGAACCGGATGATCATGAAGAGATCCGGGTCGCTATCCTGGGTAAACCCAACGTGGGAAAGTCCTCTCTGGTTAATCATATCCTGGGACAAGACCGCCTGCTGGTCAGCGAAATACCGGGGACAACCCGCGACAGCGTGGATATCCTT
>RPPU01000697.1 GCA_003819975.1 Desulfobacteraceae bacterium | reverse complement strand
TTGGTGGTATAAAAAGGTTCAAAAATCCGTCCAACCGTTTTTTGATCCATGCCGATGCCCGTATCCCGGACGGTTAAAAGGATATAAGGCCCCTGTTGCGGTTCAAAAGGGATATTGTTTATGTCCTGATGGGCCACGTTTCGAGTATGAAGATGCAGCTGACCGCCCTGGGGCATGGCATCGGCCGCATTAATAAAAAGATTCAGCAGGATTTGTTCCATCTGGCTCTTATCGGCCACGACCCGCAGCAAAGGGTCGGTCAAGTCATAATGGATGCTGATCTCTTTCCGGGTCATGCCGAACGTCTGGGCGATCTCACGCACAAGAGCGTTGATCTGCAGGGGTCGCGGCTCATATTTGCCTTCGCGGGCATAGCCCAGTAATTGGCTGGTCAATTTTGAACCGTTTTGAATCAAGTTTTCAATCGTGTTCAAACGTTTACAGTTGGGATCCTCGGGCTCCAGTTCCAACAGCATTAAGGACGTGTTGCCCAAGATGCCCATCAGGAGGTTATTAAAATTATGCGCAATACCGCCGGCTAAAGTCCCCAACGCTTCCAGCTTTTGAACCTGGAGCAGTTGGGTTTCAAACGCCTTTTTTCCGGTAATATCCCGAAAAATCCCCATGGTCCCGATGATGACCCCTTTTTGATTCTTAAGCAACGCAGCCGAGAGATTAATATGCACCTGCTTGCCGTTTTTCCGGGTCATTCGCAATTCGTGGTTTTTTAACTCCCCTTTGCCGGTCAACTCCCGCATTATTTTTTTGGCTTCCGCCAAACCGTTACTGTATAAAAAATAACCCTTCTTGCCGATCACCTCTTTGGGATCATATTCCAGGATATCCTTGATACTGGGGGAAGCGTAAATAATCGCACCTTTTAAATCGGTTATGGTAATGCCGTCAATCGAGCTTTCAATAATGTTTTGCAGAAAATTCTTGGTTTGCACAAGCTCCAATTCCATGTGTATTCGATCCGTTATATCCTGGCCGATGCCGCGAAACCCGATCGGCTCCCCTTGATCGTTCTGATGCAGCGCCACGGAAATTTCCGCATGACGACTGCCGCCGTCTTTAGGCGTGAATTCATAATTAAAAGCCTTGACCGGCTTACCGGTTTCATAAACCTGATTGAATATCTGAAATACTTTTTTGGCGTTCGCTTCATCCATGATTTGGCGGTTGTTCATGCCGATCAGCTCTTCTTGCGCATAACCCAGAACCCGGCATAAAGCGTTGTTTGAAAAAGTGAAATTCCCGTTTAAATCGACCTCATAATACCCTTCTTCCATATTTTCTAAAATATCGCGGTATTTTTCTACGCTTTCGCGTAAGGCCTCTTCCATCTTTTTACGTTCGGATATGTCGAGATAGATGAAATAAAGTCCCACGATTTTTTCATCCGCTTCAACCGGTACTCCGAATATTTCCACATCGATGAAAGAACCGTCCTTGCGCTTGCGTTTGCCGAAATTGTGAATGGTTTTGCCGTTAAAAACTTTTTCAGTGTTCGACTTGGCTTCCTGATGATAAAGATCTCCGGCAATGACTTCATCCAGATCCAGGCCGATGATCTCTTTATGAGAATATTGAAAAATTTTTTCGAAATATTCATTACAGGAAAGAATCCGGTTTTCCGCGTCCAGGGTCACAATGGCTAAAAGGCTGCGCTCAATAAGCGCTTCCAACCGTTGGGCTCGATAGGCGTCATCCGCTTTAACCGGTTGCGGATTTTTAGAATAGGACGGGGCGGAACTTGCGGCGGTTAAACGGGTCAGCGCCTTTTCCAGGTTTTGAATTTTATTTTCCAACTCTTCATAGGTGGGTTTGGCCATCATCAAAACTCCGCTGATGATTTTCATAAATTTTTGAATATTAGAGATATCGGTACAATTTAGGGGAAGACGGCTTTTATGTCAATCGCATAAAAGAAATAGGGTCCCCAGTGCAACCGGGGTATTATTTTTTATCCAATATCTCCCGGACTTTACCGGACAAGGTTTTTAAATCATAAGGTTTTTGGATGAATCCGTCACAGCCGCGTTTTAAAATATCCGCGGCTTTGCCGTCGATGCTGTAACCGCTTGATAAAAGCACCTTCTGTTCCGGACTGAATTCTTTTAAGCGGTCAAAGGTCTCACTGCCGCTCATATCCGGCATAACCATGTCCAAAATGACCAGAGCAATTTTCCGATTGGATTTCAGGATTTGAATGGCTTCCCGCCCGGAAGGCGCCGTTAAAACCGCATACCCTAGCTCATTCAACATTTTCTTGCCGACATCCAGAATGGGTTCCTCATCATCCACCAGCAAAACGGTTTCAGTTCCCTTCACGATTTGCAAAACCGTTTTTTTCTCTTCTACTATGCCCTGGTCTACAGCCGGCAAATCGATCCGAAAAGTGGTTCCTTTCCCTTTGAGGGATTGCACATTGATGTAACCGCCGTGGGATTTGACAATACCGTAAACCGAAGCCAAGCCCATCCCGGTGCCGCGGCCCAAGCCCTTGGTCGTA
>RPPU01000696.1 GCA_003819975.1 Desulfobacteraceae bacterium | reverse complement strand
CGCACGGTTATCCGGGAATCCTTGCGGCAACTTGAAATTTTGGGCCTGGTAAGAATCAAAAAAGGTCCTAAAGGCGGCATTTTCGCCAACGATCATTTTAATAAACCCCTGAGTGCCTCTCTCAGCGGTTTACTGGAATTCGGCCAGGTCACCCCTGACAATGTTTTCGCCATTCGTCTTTTGACCGAACCCTTTTCAACGTCTGAAGCCGCGAAATGGGCCACGGATCTGGATATTACCATCCTGCACGCGTTGCTGGAAAAATCGGAAAAAAATATCAGCGATGTGGATTATCTGCAAAACAACCGGGGTAAGTTTCATGTCCAATTGGCCAAAGCTTCCGGCAACCCTATTTTGGCCATGTTTATGAATTCCCTTATTGAAATTTTCAGGGAATATCTCGTGGATTTTAAAGATTTGAAATTCGAGCAACAAGCCGTTAAATCGCACTGGAAAATCCTCGAAGCCATCCAGGGGCGTAATCCGGAAGATGCCCGGCAGATCATGGAACATGATATTCATGAGATGCAGACCATCTATCTGACTTATAAAAAAAAACAAGGCCGTCATTCCTGAATGCATTGTGATCTTATAAAACTATAAGTTACAAATAGTAATCCAGATCTTTTTCTCATTTTAAAAACGAAAACACTCTATGATTGCGATCGTTCCTGTCCGGTTTACGATCAGATTTCTCTATTGTATTGCGATTGAATATAAATGGAAAAATCTTGACATTAATCGTGACGCAAGCTAAAAATTGAAACAATAATAGGTCAGACCTATTTAGTTTCATTGAGTTATAATTCAGTTACTGAGAGTTTATTTTTAAAACCTAATTAATTGGGGAATAACCCCGGAGGAGGTACTTAAATGAAAAAATTATCTTTGGTTATGGTTTGCCTGTTAATGCTGTCCGCCTTTGCAATCAGCCCGGCAATGGCGGCCGGCTTTCCCGAAAGACCGATTACATTAATGGTGGGTTTTGCTCCGGGTGGAAGCCTGGACCTGAGCGCCCGCGCTTTGGCCGCTGCGGCTGAAAAAATCTTGGGCCAACCGATCGCGGTTGAAAATAAGACCGGCGGAACCGGCTCCGTGGCTCTGGCCGCTCTTCTGAACTCAAAACCCGATGGTTACACTTTGGTCGTGACCCCGAGTTCGGTCCTCGTGCGCGTCTCCCAAATGCAGGCTTTTCCCTTTAAACCTTTAAAAGCTTTCAAATCGATTATCGGTTACGGCACTCCGGAGTTGGGCATTGTGGTCAAAAGCGACGCCCCCTGGAAAACCTTGAAAGAACTCGTCGAATTTGCCAAGAAAAACCCCGGGAAAATAAAATATGCGACCACCGGTGTCGGCAGCACCACTCATGCCGCGGTTGAAGAAATCATCGTCAAAGACGGCGTGGAAATGATTCATATCCCTTATAAAGGCAGCATTGAAGCGATCACCGCTCTTTTAGGCGGCCATGTGGATATGGCTTCGGTCACTTCTGAATTCATTCCTTCAGTCCAGGGCGGCCAGACCCGTCTGCTCGCAACCATGGGCGAAAAAAGAGCGGCGAAGTTCCTCAATGCGCCGACCATGAAAGAAGCGGGTTATGATTTTGTAAATGATGCCGTCTATGCGGTTGTGGCGCCTGCCACTCTGCCGGCCGATATTGCAAAAAAACTCGAAGAAGCTTTTGCCAAAGCCGGAGAAAATAAAGAATATAGAGACGCGCTGGACAAGGTTGATCTGACGCCGGTTTATTATAACGGTAAAGCCTTTGACGATTTCTTAAAAATGAACTGGAAAAAAATTAATAAACATCTGATCCAATCCGGCCTGATCAAGGAAACAGCGACCCAACCGGAATAAAAACAAACCATGAATAAAAGGCGCCACACGTGCTTTTGTTAACCCGAAAGGATTCATTGGAAAAATTTTAACGTATATTCCGGAACCGGGTAGCCGCATCCGTAGGGGTAGGTTTCAAACCTGCCCCTACAACGCAACGCCGTCTGAAGCCTGCGACTACCTGAAAAAAATACGCAACATTGGCGTTCATTGAGGCCTAAAAACAATGGATAAACGAGATACGATCAGTAGTTTGGTATGGTTTGCCGTTGGAATCTTTGTTTTAATCTCTTCTATTCGTCTCGGGATCGGGAACTTCGGTAAACCCGGGCCCGGATTCGTTTCTTTCTACGCCGGCATTTTCTTTATCGGCTTCACCGTGCTGATGCTGATCATGGGTTTCATTGAAAAAAAGGAAGCGGCCAAGTTATCCGATTCCTGGAAAGGCCTTTATTGGGGCAATGTGCTCCTGATCGTCGGCGCCGGCATGATTTATCTTTTGCTCCTGGAACCCCTGGGCTATCTATTGGCTACCTTCGGATTTATGTTGTTGCTCTTCGGTCTGGGCAAGATGAAGCCTTGGATCGTGCTGGTATGTGCGATCCTTGCCGTCACCGGCAGTTATTACCTCTTCCATATCTTGTTGAAAGTCCCGCTCCCCAAAGGGATTTTTAGTTTTT
>RPPU01000695.1 GCA_003819975.1 Desulfobacteraceae bacterium | reverse complement strand
GAAGGGCGTTCGGTTCTTGAACTCGGGTGCGGCACCGGCGAGTTGTTGGAAGCACTCAAGCCTAGCCGGGGCGTGGGCATCGATTTCAGCGGCGGCATGCTGGAGGAGGCCCGCCGGAAATTTCCGCACCTGGAATTCAGGCAAATGGATATCGACACTCTGGAAACTTGGGAGGAAACCTTCGATATTATCGTTTTATCTGATGTGATCGGCCATTTGCAGGATATTGAAACCGTTTTAAAACGAATCAAGCATTTCTGCCGGCCCGATACCCGGATCGTGATTTCCTATTATAATTTTTTGTGGGAACCGGTTTTAAGATTGGGCGAGCTTTTAAAATTGAAAATGCCGCAAAAGCAGCAGAACTGGCTCTCTCCGGAAGACATCTGCAATTTGCTTTTTCTTTCAGGCTATCAAACGATCAAGGCCGAAAACCGCCTGCTTTTACCCAAAAACGTGCCCGGGTTAAGCCGGTTGATCAACAAATATCTGGCGTTTTTACCGGGAATCAACCGCTTGACGCTTTGCCGCTATATTGTCGCCCGTCCGATCGGGCAACGCGACGGAAAGGAATATTCGGTTTCCATCCTGGTTCCGTGTCGGAACGAAAAGGGGAATGTCGAGGAAGCCGTGAAAAGAATTCCGAATTTCGGCCGACATCAGGAGATCCTTTTTGTCGAAGGAGGATCTTCGGACGGTACCCGGGAAGAAATCGAGCGCGTCAGGCGACAATACGCGGATCGGGACATTCGCTTGCTGATCCAGGACGGCAAAGGCAAAGGCGACGCGGTCCGTAAAGGGTTTGCCGGAGCCAAAGGCGAGGTGCTTATGATTTTGGACGCGGACCTCACCATGCCGCCCGAAGATTTGCCAAAATTTTATCGGGCCCTGGCCGACGATTTGGGGGAATTCATCAACGGCTGCCGGCTGGTCTATCCAATGGAGAAACAGGCCATGAGATTCCTGAATCTGTTGGGCAACAAATTTTTTTCCATGATGTTCACCTGGATTCTGCATCAACGGTTTAAAGACACTTTGTGCGGGACTAAAGTGCTTTTCAAAACCGATTATGAAAAGATCCGGGCCCAGCGTCATTACTTTGGCGATTTCGATCCGTTCGGCGATTTCGACCTTATTTTGGGCGCGGTAAGGCTGAATCTGAAAGTTGTGGAAATTCCGATCCGTTACCGGGACCGCCTGTACGGGACGACCAATATTCAAAGGTTCAGACATGGATGGCTGCTTCTGAAGATGACTTTATTCGCTTTTAGAAAAATCAAGGCGGTTTAAGTGGCTTTATCCGATTCCATGGAGATTTCACGCGCTCTCCTGCGCGAGCGAAGAACGGTCTGGGAATCAAAACCGATTCTTAAAAAGCTCTACGCGCGCTGGTACGGTCGCATCGGGGAGGCACTGGCTCCGGGACGGACCTTGGAACTGGGCGGCGGCAGCGGTAATTTAAAAGAGTTTTTTCCAGAATGCATCGGCACGGATATCGTTTTTTCTTCGTGGCTGGACACAGTTTTGGACGCGCAGGAGCTGCCTTTTATCGGGCAGTCGTTCGATAATATTGTTTTATTCGATGTGTTGCATCATCTGAGCGCGCCTGTCCGCTTTTTTATGGAGGCGCAACGGATTCTGAAACCCGGCGGACGGGTCATTCTGATGGAACCCTATGTCTCCCCTTTTTCCTATGTCGCCTACCGGTTTTTCCATCAGGAGGGCCTGGATCGGGAGGTCGATCCGTTGGGTCCCCAGCCCAAGGATCAGTCAAAGGACCCGTTTGCGGGCAATCAGGCCGTACCGTCGCTGATATTCGAGAAACAGAGAAAGCAGTTTGAGATTTTATTTCCGGACTTTCAAATCGTGAACATGCAAAAAACGGACTTCATCGCCTATCCTTTAAGCGGAGGCTTTCACGGCGCCAATCTGCACCCGTTGTTTTTGTGGGCATTTACGGAGCGGGTTGAAAAATGGCTGCAACCGCTGGCTTCCTGTTTGGCTTTCAGAATGTTTATCGTTTTGGAAAAATATTCTGTATGAGCTTAACGAATTTTCCCCCGCATGCCTATGGTCGCTTTATCGTTCGCGCAAACGACTTTGCATCCTCATCTCATTCATTGATTCGGTAGTGCTCTTTTGAGACGTTTACGAATCATTCATTTGATTACAGAATTGAACACCGGCGGAGCCGAGCAAATGCTCTTGAAGATCGTTTCCCGCACGGACCACACGCAATTCGAGCCGGTCGTCGTATCCCTGACCGATGCCGGTCCTGTCGGCATAAAAATCGCGGAGCAGGGTATTGCGGTGCACGATTTGGGAATGAAATTAGGGCGTCCTTCGCTGTTCGGGTTGATCCGCTTCCTGCGATTGCTTTGGAAGCTGAAGCCCGATGTGTTGCAGAGTTGGCTCTATCACGCCGATCTCCTGGGGTTGATCTGCGGGAAATTGGCCGGTATACGCCATATTGTCTGGGGTCTGCGATGTTCCAATATGGATCTTAACGATTATCGGTTTCTG
>RPPU01000694.1 GCA_003819975.1 Desulfobacteraceae bacterium | reverse complement strand
CAGGCCATCGGAGTACGTCAGAGTAAAGAACTCGGCCTCAAGGCCGTCTTTTTCGGCACCGAGGGCGCGCGCGATAAAAAAGATTTTATCCAGGCGGCCGAAGGCGCGGCCGAGGGCGCTTATGTCTATCATTTTGCGCCCGATATTTATGCCATTGTCGAAGCCAAGAGCTATGTAACCAAATATGAAACCAAATACGGATCCTTGAGCGGCTTCGGTCCCCCGGCTTATGAAGCCGCGCATATCCTTTTGGCCGCTATGGATAAAGCCGCCAAAGCAAACAAACTGAACCGTAAAGAAATCCTGGCAAACGTAACGCAAACCAAAGGCCATAAAGGCATCCTGGGTTTCCCGGTCAGTTTCGACGCCAAAGGCGATCTGGCCGGCGGCGCGACCTACTTCTTCAAAGTGGTGGGTAAAGACTTTCAACAAGTCGGCCTGATGACGGGCCAATGATCTCCAACCCGATCGAAGCGGGTTTTAAACCCGCTTCGATCGATTCACCCTGATCCGTCGCGAAAATCTTCCGGCTTCTGAATTCCACCCGCAAGGTAACCCCTTTTTTTAATAGAAACGATTAACCCGTTATGCTAAACTCCCGATGATGGATTTCTACCTCCAACAACTTCCCCAACAGCTTGTCAACGGCCTGACCTTGGGCGGCGTTTATGCCCTGATCGCCATCGGCTACACTATGGTTTACGGCATACTGGCCATGCTCAATTTTGCCCATGGCGAGATCTATATGATCGGCGGATTTACCGGTTGGTGGGTTCTGAACCTTTTAAGCAAAGACTATGCGCCAATCATCCCGGCCGGCTTCGTAATCGCCCTCATGTTGATCGCCGCTATGTTGGTCAGCGGTCTTCTGGGGCTGACCGTCGAACGCGTGGCTTACCGTCCCTTGCGCAAGGCGCCCCGGATGAACCTGCTGCTGAGCGCCCTCGGCGTTTCCATCTTTCTGCAAAACCTGGTGCTTCAATACCAGGGCGCCAAAGCCCGCTTTTTTCATATCACCGCTTTGATTCCGGAACATCTGCGGATTTTTCAACTGGGCGATGTGGTGTTCTCCTTCATGCGTATCTTGGTTATCGTGGTCGCCTTTGCGCTGATGGCGGCTTTGACCTTGATGGTTAAAAAAACTAAAATCGGCAAAGCCATGCGGGCCACGGCCCAGGATCCCGAAGCCGCCCTGTTCATGGGTATCAATATTGACCGGATCATTATCCTGGTTTTTCTAATCGGGTCGGCCCTGGGTGGAGCAGCCGGGACCCTGGTCGGCCTCTTGTTCACTCAGGTGGATTATTATGTAGGCTTCCAGGCCGGGCTCAAAGGATTTACCGCTGCCGTGCTGGGCGGAATTGGTAATATTCAAGGCGCCATGCTGGGTGGCGTTTTATTGGGACTACTTGAATCTCTGGCCACCACCTTTTTCCCGGCCGCCTATAAAGATGTGGTCGCTTTCGTTGTTTTAATTCTGGTTTTGATCTTCAGACCATGGGGCCTTATGGGGAAAAAAATCCCCGAGAAAGTGTGATGCAAACGGATTCGATTTCAAAAAACCGCAGCTCATCCTCCGCTATCCTTTTAGGTCTCAGCCTGATCGCGGTGTTGATCGTCATCCCCCATGTGCTGCCCGACAACTACTGGCTCAGAATTTATACCATGACCGGTCTCTTTGTCATGCTGGCTCTGGGTCTGAATATTGTAGCCGGGTTTGCCGGCCTGCTCGATCTGGCTTATGTAGCCTTCTTCGGCATCGGCGGTTACACCTTTGCCCTTTTAAGCTCGAACCATCTTAATATCCATTGGCCTTTTCCTTTTGTTTTGGCGCTTTCAGCCTTGCTGACCATGGGCTTCGGCCTGGCCCTGGGCGCGGTCAGCTTGCGCCTGCAGGGAGATTACCTGGCCATTGTCACCCTGGCCTTTGCCCAAATTTTCAGGCTTCTGCTGCTGAATCTCGACCAACCGGTCAATATAACCGGCGGAGTGAACGGTATATACGGTTTTGATCCCATTAATCTATTCGGCTTCAAAATACTCTCT
The DNA here is from genome assembly GCA_003819975.1 of Desulfobacteraceae bacterium. The sequence continues at coordinate 499 of RPPU01000694.1, read as the reverse complement.
CCGGTCTTCTATGCCTACTTGATCTGGTTTTTCGCCCTGTTGACCATTCTGGCCTCTTTCCGCATCAAACAATCCAGAATCGGCCGGGGCTGGGAAGCCATTCGGGAGGATGAGCTGGCCGCTGAAGCCATGGGCGTTCATACCACCTTATTGAAACTCATGGCCTTTGCCGCTGGCGCCTTGGTAGCCGGCGCGGCCGGAACGCTTTTTGCTTCATTACAGGATTCGGTTTTCCCGAATAACTTTGATTTTCCCCAATTGGTGGTCATCTACTGCATGGTTATATTGGGCGGGTTGGGAAATATCACCGGAGTGGTTATCGGGGCCGTGCTGCTTACGATTCTTCCGGAATTTTTGCGGGAATACGGCGCCTACCGCATGATGTTGTACGGCCTGATTCTGATTGTCCTGATGGCTCTTCGACCCCAGGGCCTTTTGGGAGAAATGGTCTTTTGGTCGAAAATCAGAAAGAGACCGGACAAAGACGAATCCGGCGTTT
>RPPU01000693.1 GCA_003819975.1 Desulfobacteraceae bacterium | reverse complement strand
GGCGCCGCCGGAGACGATGCCGCTCATACTGGGATACATCAGAAAATGTTTCTCATTGCCGTCATAGATCCGGAAATGCGTACGGCCGCGCATGGCCCTTTGATAGTTGTGAAAACGCGGCAATGGACCCAAAAAGATCAAACCTTGCATGGGTTCCAGCTGGGAGAGTTCTTTCAGGATATTGGTGCGGATATTGGTGCGCTTGAGATTGCGCTTCAGGTTTTTGATCAGGAACGGATCATTATGCAGCAGAAAGTTTCCCTTGAACTCTTCGGCCCATTCCCGGTAAAGCTGGGGCAAGCCGCGGTTGGAGTGGTAACAGAGGGGCGTATCCACCCAGTAAACTTGACCGCTGTAACCGGCCTTTTCCCGGATCCGGTTCAAAGCAGCCAAGGTCTCCTTGGTCTCCCATTCCGTATCGCCGCTGATCCAAACCAGAACCGGCACGCGACCCGCGATCAGGGGCAAAGCCAGGCTAAGCAGTTCTTCTCTTTGTTCTTGGTTTAAAGCGCCGCCTTCGCCCATATTGGGACCGGCCAGCAGCACGGCCTGAACATGGGGCAGGACTTTTTGCAAAAGCCGTTCCAGGCCTTTGGCCTCGATACGGTTATCGGATTTAAGCGGAGTGACGAGATCGACGATCAGACCCCGCGGCAAGTTTAACGCCGTCATTGATTTTTAAATTCCTCTCTGCCTAAGAGATCGTGCATGTGTACGAACCCTATGACTTTTTTCTGTTTATCCACAATGCATAAATGGGTGATTTCATAAAGCTCCATGATACCCAGGGCTTCGGCCGCGGACTGGTCTTCATCCACGGTTTTGGGCGCAGGGGTCATGATTTCTTCCACTTTCAGCTCCAGGATATTTTTCTTTTTCAAAAGAACCCGGCGCAGATCGCCGTCCGTGATCAGGCCCTGCAAAATGTCGTTTTGATCCACCACCAAAACCGCGCCGAAATCTTTAGCTTCCATCTCACGCAACGCCGGCGTCATATCCGAACCGGATAATACTTTGGGAATATGGTTATTGGTGGACATCACATCTTTGATTTTAACGGTCAGTCTTTGACCCAGGTTGCCGCCGGGATGGAACATTTTGAAATCCTTGGAACTGAAACGGCGTTGATGGATCAGCGCAACCGCCAAGGCATCACCCATGGCGAGGGCAGCGGTGGTGCTGGCGGTCGGAGCCAGGTTCATGGGACAGGCTTCGCGTTCCACGCCCACATCGATAACCAGGTCGCTGGCTTGGGCCAGGGGGGAATCAAGCACACCGGTGAAAGCGATGATCTTGGGTCCCAGATTGCGCAACCAGGGAAGAATCTGGATGATTTCTCCGGTTTTTCCGCTATTGCAAATGGCCAGGACAATATCATCCTGGGTCACCATGCCTAAATCGCCATGCATGGCTTCGGTCGGATGCAGGAAAAGGGAAGGGGTGCCGGTGCTGTTCAGGGTGGCGGATATTTTGCGCCCCACCAGGCCGGATTTTCCGATGCCGGTTAATATGACCCGGCCTTTTGATTGCAGGATCATTTTTATGGCTTTTTCAAATTCAGGGCCTACGCGTTCAGCCAGGGCTAAAATAGCCTGGGCCTCAATATCAAGAACCTCTTTAACTTGGTCTATAATCGCGGTCATGATTTATCCCCTTTGTTTTATTTTGGGTCTCATAAAACCTTGGGTTTATGGTTGCCGTTCATGTTAAACCGCTTTCATGTATCACTTTTAGGGCGGTTTCTCAAGGATAAATGGTTTCAAGTTGAATTTAGGCTGTAAAAAAGGTAGGATGCCGATCCAGATAACTTGGAAAGCGACGTGCATGAAAAAAACATTAACCACCAAGACACCAAGACTCCAAGATTTTTTATTATTTTTTTTCTTCGTGTTTCTGAGTCACTGGAGTAATTTCAGAGTCTTCTTAAATTACGTCCTTAGTGGCGAGATTCTTTTAATAAAACCTTTTTTAGGCGCTCAAACGGAGACCTCATGAAAATCGAGCAATTCCCGGAAAAAATCCGCGATTATTTTACCCCTGATCCCACCGGCCAAATGGTTTATACCTGCTTGGCCTGCAAGGCCGAATCCGGTATTGACCAGTTGCTTTATACCTGCCCGAAATGCGGCGGTATTTTAATGTTGGTCGATACGCGTTTCAAACGGCTTAAAACATTCAGCGGTACCCGGTGGCAAAAGGTCTTTGACTACCGTAAGATGCTTAATTTCAAGCCTCTGAATGGCATTTTTCGTTTCTATGAATTCATTGCGCCGGTGATTCCGCTGGATAAAATCGTCTATTTAGGGGAAGGCCACACGCCTCTGGTGCGAGCCAATAAATATCTGCTTGATCTGTTGGGGGTGGATTTTTATTTTAAAAATGAAGGCATGAATCCAAGCGGTTCGTTTAAAGACCGCGGCATGGCTTGTGCCCTGAGTTTTATCAACCATTATGTACAACAAAAAAAAATCAATAATCTGTTGGCTGTTTGCGCCTCAACCGGCGATACCTCGGCCTCAGCTGCCCTTTACAGCGGTTATTTGCAGGATT
>RPPU01000692.1 GCA_003819975.1 Desulfobacteraceae bacterium | reverse complement strand
GAGATATCCGGTGCTTTGAACAGCTCAAAGCGGGCGGTAAAGCCGGAGCCGACCGGTTGGTCCATCATTTTAACCATGGCCAGGCCGACATTGCCGGGCAGGATTGCCACCCTGATTTCAGGAGGTTCATCGGCCCGGCTGGGGAAGGGCAAGAGCGTTAAGAATAAACAAAAAAATAAAGAGGGAATTTTCATTTTAAATGGTCTCCCGCTTAATGTAGCATGTTTTTTTGTTATTATTGAATATTTTTTCGAATAACTTAGCCTTATTGAATGCGTTCAGCTGGTGGGACTGTATTTAATGAAAAGGACCGGATTGTTAATCTATTCTTAGATCTACCATCGTATCTTATTCCAAACTATGGTTTTTTTATTTTGTTAAGGTTCAATACTCATTCAGCGGAATAGATGTCTTATGCGAGCTTTCTTACGGCCGCCAATAGTAGGCTTATGTAGAAATCCAAAAGGGTCTTGGTGGGATAGATTCATTTTGACATTTAAAAAATTATTAATTATGGTGCGTTTTTAATTGGTCTAACCATTATTCAGTTTTGTGAGCGAGCTTTGACAATCTATTAAATTTTTATTAAATTAAGAGATATTTAACAATAAAGTTGAATTATTTCGTAAAATAAAGTTAATCCTAAAGGAATTTTGAAGGTCATTTAAATAATTTAACTAAGGAGGAATAGATGAGTAACGAAAAATTAGAAAGCAAACGTTGGTGGATCGCGGTGGCTGCCATTATTATGCAGCTCTGTCTGGGCTCGGTTTATGCCTGGTCGGTTTATAAAAAACCTTTGATGACCGCGCATGGTTGGGCTGAATTCCCCACCCAGGCGACATTCATGATTGCTATTTTTATAATCGGGCTTTCGGCTGCTTTCGGTGGTATTCTGGTGGACAAAAAAGGCCCCAAATTCGTGGCCACTATCGGCGGCATTCTTTTTGGCATAGGCACCCTGATCGCCGGTTGGGCTGCTCAAACCGGAAGTCTTTTACTGCTCTATGTCGGTTTCGGTCTGATCGCCGGCTTGGGTAATGGATTCGGTTATGTCACGCCGATCGCCACCCTGATTCGTTGGTTCCCGGACAAACGCGGTTTGGTCACGGGTCTGGCGGTTATGGGCTTCGGCTTGGGCGCCTTTTTTATCGGCAAGATCGTGCCCGGTATGATCGTCAGCATGGGCGTGCCCACGACTTTTTATATTCTCGGTGCAATCTTTTTAGTGCTCGTGACCGGATCAGCCCAGATGTTCAAAAATCCGCCCCAGGGTTGGGTGCCGGCCGGTTTTACCCCGCCCGCGGCTGCCCGTTCCGCGGCGGATTCTTTCAAACTTAATGAAGCCATCAGCACGCCGCAGTGGTGGATGTTGGCGGCCATGCTTTTCTTGAATATTTCCGCTGGTTTAGGCCTCTTGTCCCAGCTATCGCCCCTGGCTCAGGATATTTTAAAAAAGACCGCGACCAACCCGGATCCGGCAGCTTTGGCCGTTTATCTGGCGACGGCCGGCGGCTTGGTTCTGGCCATTACTTCTATTTTCAATGGTTTGGGCCGGCTTTTCTGGGCCTCTCTGTCCGATAAAATCGGCCGGCGCAATGTGTTTATCACGATGTTCGCGAGCCAGGCCGTGCTTTATATCCTACTGCCCCAAGTCACGGGCATTGTGCTCTTCACCATCATCGGTTGTTATCTGCTGGCCTGCTACGGCGGCGGCTTTGCCACCATGCCGGCTTTTGCAGCCGACGCTTTCGGCCCGGCCAACATCGGCCGGATTTACGGCATTATGCTGATCGCCTGGGGCTTGGCCGGCGTGGCCGGTCCGCTTGTGTTTGCGGCCATTAAGGATATCGCTCTTTATGTGGCGGCCGGTATGCTGATTCTCGGTCTCGTGATCGCGCTGGTTTACAAAAAACCCGAGAAAAAAGCGGCCTAAATAGTTTTTTTTGCTGGAGTAAAAAAACCTGAATTCCGGCAAGGATTGCCGGAATAAGATAAAGTATAAGACAAGTAAAACATAGAAAGCCCCGGTCTTGAACAAAGATCGGGGCTTTTTTATTTTCAACCGCAGATCCTTCATGGTGTGCATGGATGTTCATTTCAAGTCAAGGTGTAATGAAACACTGAACAAGCCCCGCAGGGCTGGTTATTTTATGCTTTTCTCTGTCTCAGGGAAAAGCATAAAGAATTAAAAACCTTTGCGTTCTTAGCGTCTTTGCGGTGAAATAATCTGAGGTTAATAAATCCCCTCAGATAAATATCTAAACCAGGTCCATTATAATGGCCAAAATGCCGGCCTTGCCTTTTGACCGGATTGGGGTTAAGCTAAAAGCAGGCTAATAGACTGTAGGAAAAGCTCAAAACGATATTGGCTAAAAGCCTATAGCCTTCAGCCTAAATCGCTTGGTTATTCCAAAAGGAGGTTTCCCCAATGGCTTTCGATAAAATTTTGTATCTTTCGCGCAAAGATGTTGAGACAGTCAATCTACCGATGAGCGAGATTATCCAGGCTCTTGAAAAAATGTTCCGGGAAAAAGGCGAAGGGCGGGTGGAAATG
>RPPU01000691.1 GCA_003819975.1 Desulfobacteraceae bacterium | reverse complement strand
TGGTGAACATCATCGGCGGGTTCGTAATCGGCGTGCTGCAGATGGGGCTGGATATGCAGACCGCGATTCAGAATTATACCCTGCTGACCATCGGCGACGGTTTGGTTTCGCAAATCCCGGCCTTGATCGTCTCCACCGGCGCCGGCATTCTGGTCAGCCGGGCCGCGTCCGAGGGCAATATGGGCATGGAACTGGCCCAACAATTCACCGTCCAACCCCGGGCGCTGATACTTGCCTCGGGCGTTATTTTTCTTTTGGCGCTGACGCCGGGCATGCCGACCATCCCCTTTCTGTTTTTGTCCGGGTCGGTTTATCTGCTGGGAAAACATTTCAAACCCAAAGCCATTGCCAGGCAAGAGAAGAAAGAGGAGGCGGGCGTACCGGCCGTAGCCGGGGCGGAAGAGTTCAGCCCCGAAGAAGTCCAGAAACTGCTGCCCCTGGATGTGCTTGAGTTGGAAATCGGCTATGGCCTGATTCCGCTGGTGGATAATAAAAAGCCCAGCAATCTCTTGGAACGCATCCGCTCCTTGCGGCGGCAATTTGCCCTGGAGATGGGGTTGATCATCCCTTCGTTGCATATCCGCGATAACCTGGAACTCAAACCCAACGAGTACTATGTCTGCATCCGCGGCAACGGTGTGGCCAAGGCCGAATTGATGATGGATCATTTGCTGGCCATCGATCCGGGACACGTCAAGGCCAAGATGGAAGGCCTTAAAACCCGCGATCCGGCTTTCGGTCTGCCGGCCATCTGGATCCCGGCCGAGAAGAAGACCGACGCCCAATTTGCGGGATACACGGTGGTGGATCTGCCCAGCGTGATCACTACGCATCTTTCCGAAATCGTGCGGCAACACGGGCATGAATTTTTGGGGCGCCAGGAAGTGCAACGATTGTTGGACAACCTGAGCAAGAATAATCCCAAAGTGGTGGAAGAATTGATCCCCGGCGTCCTGAGCCTGGGCGCGCTCCAGAAGGTTCTGCAAAACCTGGTGCGCGAACAAGTCTCCATCCGGGACCTTCTGAGCATTCTGGAAACGCTGGCGGATTACGCGCCCATGACCAAGGACACGGATCTGCTCACCGAATATGTAAGGCAGCGCATGGCCCGCTCCATTACCAAGCCGTATCTGGACCATTTCAAGCTTTTGAAAGTTTTGACCGTCTCAGGCGAATTGGAAGAATTGCTGAGTCGCGGCATCAATCAGACCGAATACGGCGCTTATCTGACTTTGGAGCCGCAGCAAGCCGCCGGCATCATCGACGCCGTCCGGGCGGCTTTGGAGAAGGTGGCGGCCAAGATCGAACAACCCGTCATTCTTTGCTCCAGCACCATTCGGAGGCATTTAAAAAAGTTGTGCGAACGTTTTCAGGTCCCGATCGTCATCATTTCCCACAATGAAATCCCGGGCGGGCTGGAAATCAAGTCCCTGGGAGAAGTGAGCACGAAACGATGAATATCAAAAAATTCAGCGCTCGGAATATCCCGGAAGCAATCCGTATGGTGAAAAACGAGATGGGACCGGAGGCCGTGATCCTCAAAACCCGGACCATCCATGGGCCGGAAGCAAAAGGCGCGGACGAAGGACTCAAGATCGAGGTAACGGCGGCCATGGATTATGACGTGGCGGATCCGGGCAACGGCAAAGACAATGCCGTTGAATTGGGCCGGATCATCCGGAAATGGCAGAGCCTGGAAACGGAAATGCGGGATTTGAAGCAATCCCTGGTTTTATCCGATGCGGCCCGTTTACTGAAACCGGAGCTTTACTTTAATCAAGAAGTGCGCACACGGTATTTGAATTTCAGGAATTTCGGATTGCGGCCCGAAATCATCACGGAATTGATGGATACGATCCCGCCCGAAAAAACCGGCAACGTTTCCGGGACCAAGCTGCTGCAGGATTCCCTGGCCAAAGTCATGAGCCGGGTTCAAGTGGAAAACAACGCTTTGGCTGATCCGCAAGCCCGGGTGTATTCTTTTATCGGACCGACCGGGGTCGGCAAGACCACGACCCTGGCAAAATTGGCGGCGGTCACCGCGTTGCAGCAGGGTAAAAAAGCCGCCCTGGTAACCATCGATACTTTTCGAATCGCCGCCGTGGCGCAATTGGAAACCTATGCCCGGATCATGGGCCTGCCCATGACCGTGGCCAACAACAACAAAGAATTGCGGAACGCCATACGAAAATATGAAGATCACGATTGCGTGCTGATTGATACAGCCGGGCGTAGTCCGCAAAAAGACCAGGATATCGTCGAATTGAACGCCTTCTTTAATATCCCGGAACCGATCCGTCATTTTTTAGTTTTAAGCGCCACCACCCGGTATGACAATCTGATACAGATCGAAAAGCGGTTCAGCCGCTTGCCGGTGCGGAGTTGTATTTTTACCAAATTGGATGAAACCCGGGATATCTCCGCCATGCTTAATTTTTTGTTGTGCTGTCGTCGGCCGGTTGCTTATCTGACGACCGGCCAGCAAGTCCCCGAAGATATTGAAATGGCCTCCAAAAAGAAACTGGCGGCTTTACTTTTAAACAGCATGAAACAAACACGGC
>RPPU01000690.1 GCA_003819975.1 Desulfobacteraceae bacterium | reverse complement strand
CTCCTGAATTCGACAAACGTAATCCAGACGGTTGCCCTAGACGAAGAATTTGAAAAAATACGCGGCCTGCAGGATAAGGCAACCAATGACGGTTCGATCGTAGAGAGCGTGAAATTGCCGGCGCGCGACGGATTAATTCTTCTCCGGAGAACAGAGGCAATAACGGTTTCTAATTTTCAAAACGGATCTTATACGCGTATTTTTGACGGCGCCGGGAAAGCGAAAAGGACGGGCTTTTTCACTTACGAAGAAAAGTATAAGCCTGGCAGCGCGGTTATCACAGCGGATCTCGACCGGGATGGTTCGGCGGAAACGATTGTGGCGGATTCTTCCAAGATTGAAATTTGGAGCAAACAAGGGAAAAAATTAACTTCTTTTTATCCCTACGGCGAGAAATACGATAAGGGAATTAATTTTGTGACAGGCGATGTTAACCATGACGGTAAATTAGAGATTGTTACCGGCACGGAACGGGGAGGCGGACCGCAAGTCAGAATTTTCAACTGGCAGGGAAAGCTGATTCATCCAGGATTTTTCGCTTACGGAAAAAGTTTCAGGGGCGGGGTAAGTGTTGCTTTGGGTGATTTGGACGGAAATGGCTGGCCGGAAATCATTACCGGCGCCGGTTTTGGCGGCGGGCCTCATATCAGAATTTTTTCCGGCGGAGGAAAATTGATGAACCCGGGATTTTTCGCCTTTGATCCGAAATTCCGCGGCGGAGTTAATGTTGCCTCGGCAGATCTTGATGATGATGGCCGGGCGGAAATTATTGCCGGTGCGGGAGTCGGCGGCAGCCCGACCGTGAAAGTTTGGCAGAGCGAAGACCTGGTTTTGAAGGCGGAGTTTTTGGCTTTTGATACGCGCGGGCGTGGCGGGGTAAAAGTAGCTACCGAAGATATGGATCAGGACGGCAAATCAGAGATACTTGCTTCTACTACGGACATTTTTTCTTTAACCAACAAATAATATTTTATATTTATGGATAGAATTAGAAAAGAGAAAACCGAAGAAAACGAAGAGGTCTGCGTTTCTTCTCCTGATGGGAAAGAAAAAATTTGCGTTCATGGCGGGGGTATAACTAAAATTGAAGCCCGCCAACCGGCCCCGGCGGAAAGCGAGAAAAAAGAGAATGTTTTTATCGGCACCTTGAACCTTTTTGCCGCTCCTTACCGTGGGCTTAAAGAGGGTTATGAGAAGAGGTACACTCAGGCCAAAAAACTTTTTATCGTAGATTTAATACTTCTGGGCATTATCGGTTTTTTGATAGGGTTGGATATCTATCTGGTTATGAGCCGTCCGGGAGATACTTTTTTCGGACGCATGTTCGGTCCGGAAACTAAAAATGAAATAGTCGCGGGAGAGCAGGAAGCAACGAGCGAGGTAGCCGCCTCGGACGTCCTTGTTAAAATTAAAATAAACGGCCAGGAAGAAATACACCTTACCCCCGGGGAAAGTTTGGAGTATGCCGTTTCTTTCAAAAATAACGGGGAAAAGAGCGTTTATGATGTTGCCCTGAAGATTAATTTGGAGGGCGCCCTTTTGGATTTTGGAAAGATCGCAGTTGGCAACGGCGCGGCGCGCGACAGATCGGTTGTCTGGACAAAGGACCAGGTACCCCAGTTCGCCGAATTATTGCCCGGTGCCAACGGAGAATTAAAATTTAAAATTGAGACGGCAAAGATTGCCGACCCGGCGCTTGCCTTGAAATTCGGCGGTATTTTAAAAAGCTGGCCGGAGGTATCGTATAAAAAACAAAGTAATTTTGGCACGTCGGTTCATTGGACAGGAAAAGCTCGAGAGAATAAATTCAATTCCGATTTGGCGGTCCGGGCAGTAGCGCGTTACTATACTTCCGAAGGAGACCAGCTGGGGCGCGGCCCGCTTCCGCCCGCCGTTGGCAAGGAAACTAAATATTGGGTTTTTTTGAGCCTGGAAAACAATTTAAATGATCTTTCAAATGTTTCGGTTTCCGCGCTTTTGCCGCCGAACGTTTTTTGGACGGAAAATGTCAGTGTTTCCTTGGGCGAGCTTACGTACAATCCGTCTCGCCGGGCGGTAACCTGGAAGATTGGCGAAGTTGGCCGCTACACCGGAGAGGATTGGCCGACGGAGGGGGCGGCTTTTGAACTGGCGCTTACACCGAATTTTGAACAGCAAGGCAAGGAGGCAACGCTTTTGGAACAGATAAAAGCGTTTGGCGACGATAAATTCACAAGCCAATTTATAGAGAGGTTTTTACCTAACTTAACGACAAATCTAGTGTATGATAGTTTGGCAAAAGACAAGTCAAAAGTTGTAGCAAGATAAAAAGGAAAATAAAAGTTTAAAACGGGCCGCCAGGGCCCGTTTTTAGTTTTTGTTCAGGGGGGTTGACAAAAAGCCGTAAATCTGGTATTATTTAAGGTTCCTATAATGGTTTTAAATTAAACAAAATAAGCACGTTTATGCGCGTCGCCATGATCGGACAAAAGGGAATACCAGCCATCTACGGAGGTATTGAACGCCACGTAGAGGAGTTGAGCACTCGTTTAGCCGGGTGCGGTATTGACGTATCTGTCTATTG
>RPPU01000689.1 GCA_003819975.1 Desulfobacteraceae bacterium | reverse complement strand
TCCGAAAAAAGATCTTTCCATCGGCAAAAAACTGCAAAAGATGCGAAAAGAGAAGAAGCTGAATCTGAACCAGTTGGCCAATGAAACCGGATTCAGCGTGGCCTACCTGACCCAGGTTGAAAACGGCGATTTAATCCCGCCGGTGGCCTCTATTCTGCAACTGTCACGCGCCTTGGAAGTCGATTCCGGCATATTGCTAAAAGCCGAGAAACAAAAAGCCGGTAAAAATACCGACCAGGATTTTCAAAAACGCACCGAAGATTATACCTATCAAACCCTGACTCCGGACGCCCGCAATAAGCGTTTGAAGGCCTTTAAAATTTTCATCGATCCGCGCTCCGATCACAAAGGCGTGAGCTACCAGCATAGCGGTGAAGAATTCATCTATGTGCTCAAAGGCAAAATTCAAGTCTCGGTGGGCGATCACCGGAATGTCCTCAAGGACGGTCAAACCATTCACTTCAATTCGGCCATTGTGCACAAATTAAGCAACCTCGGAGACGAGAAAGCGGAACTTTTGGTTGTGCTTTATACTCCATAATTTTTTTCAGCGCAGGAGCGATGAAAAAAATTATAAAAAAATTCATTATTGGGGATCTCTAAAAATTCATTTTTTCGATTACGAGTCACTCAAAAATCGGCTGAATATGAATGACAAGCTTCTCAAAAGGCGAATTTTTAGAGATCCCGTATTGCGATTAAAACTCAACAGGTGAGGCGTCAAACATGGCTTACCAGTTAAATGAAGAACAAAAGATGATTCAGGCCATGGTCCGTGATTTTGCCCGGGAAGTGGTTTTACCGGGCGCGGCCGAACGGGATCGGACTTGCGAATTCCCTTGGGAAAACCTTAAGAAAATGGGTGAGCTCGGTTTGATGGGCATGAACGTGCCGGTCGCGTATCACGGCGCCGGAGTCGATTCGGTCAGTTATTCGGTGGCGTTGCAGGAGATCGCCTATGCTTGCGCTTCCACGGCCGTGATCATGTCGGTGCATAATTCGGTGGCCTGCGGGCCGATCTATCTTTTCGGTTCGGATTATCTGAAAGAAAAATACCTGAAACCCCTGGCAGCCGGTCAAATGATCGGATCTTTTGCCTTGACCGAGCCGGGCGCCGGCTCGGACCCGGCCGGTCAACAGGCAAAAGCCGTCCGGGACGGCAACAGTTATATATTGAGCGGGACCAAGACTTTTATCACCACCGGCAAAAATTCCGAGATAACGGTCGTAACCGCTTATACGGACCGGAGCAAGAAACACCGCGGCATCAGCGCCTTTGTGGTGGAAAAAGGGACTCCGGGCTTCACGGTCGGTAAAGAAGAAGAAAAAATGGGGTTACGCGCTTCGGATACGGTGGAGCTTGTTTTTGAAGAGTGCCGCGTGCCGGCTGAAAACCGGCTGGGTCAGGAGGGCGACGGTTTTATGATCGCCATGACTTCTTTGGACAGCGGACGGATCGGGATCGCATCGCAAGCCGTGGGTCTGGCCCAAGCCTGTCTGGACGCCTCGATCCAATACGCCAAGCAGCGTGTTCAATTCAATAAGCCGATTGTTCAATTTCAGGGCTTGCGTTGGATGATCGCGGATATGGCCACCCAGATCGAGGCGGCGCGTTTATTGACCTTCAATGCCGCGGCCATGCGCGACCGCCGCGAGCCTTTCACGGCCGCCGCTTCCATGGCCAAGGTATTTGCTTCGGAAATGGCCAATCATGTGGCTTACCAGGCTCTGCAGATCCATGGCGGGTACGGCTATATTAAAGACTATCCGGTCGAGCGTTATTACCGCGATGCCCGGGTATTTACACTCTATGAAGGCACATCTGAAATTCAACGCCGAGTGATTTCGGACGCCGTAATCGGCAAATGAATTTTCCGCTCTGAGCAGCGAAAAATTCATAAAAAAATCTGCCTCCGGCAGATTTTGAAAGAAAAACTGTTTGCGCTTTTTCTCCGCGGCTTCGCGTCTGGTGAGAATTTTTTACGCAAGCATTGTAATAATAAATCATTAAGCCGTGATTCATGAAATTAATTTTTGACGCCTACCGGGAATTTATTCCAAATTTTGAGGACTTCCTGGAAAGTCTGAATCGGCCCATTCCGACCCATTTGCGCGTTAATGCTTTGAAAATCGAACCGGCCCGGCTTGTTCGGGAATTAGAAGCAAAGGGCATCCATTTGAACCAGTCGGTCGCCGGGAACGATACTCTTTTTGGAACGCCGGATTTGGCTCTGCCCGGTCATTTAATGGAGCATTACCTCGGCTATATTCATTCCCAATCCCTGACTTCCTGTCTGGCGGCCCTGATACTGGCGCCCCAACCGGGAAGTTTTGTGTTGGATTTATGCGCAGCGCCCGGAGGCAAGACCGCTCATCTGGCGCAACTCATGAGGAACAGCGGTTTGATTATGGCCAACGAACTTTTTCGCGACCGGTACGGCTTAGTGATTGCGACTTTGTCGCGTTTAGGGGTTCTGAACACGGTTCTGACCGCCTATCCGGCCCAGGAGTTTCCCGGTCATGATTGTTTTGATTATGTCTTGGCGGATGTCCCTTGTTCGGC
>RPPU01000688.1 GCA_003819975.1 Desulfobacteraceae bacterium | reverse complement strand
GACCAAGGAGTTCGTGGTCAAGGTACGGGGAACTTTGCGCCAAGCATCGGATTTTAATGACCTGATCGTGGCCACTTACCAGGGCGCACCCGTGCGCATCAAGGATATCGGCCGGGCCGAAGACGGTATGGAAGAACAACGTTCCATCGGCCGGTTCAACGGCCAAACCGCCTTGGGCATCGGGATCCAAAAACAATCCGGCACCAATACCGTGCAAGTGGTGGACCGCGTGAAAAAAGAGCTCGCGCGCATCAAACAGACCCTTCCGCCCGGTATCAACATCGACATCGCTTTTGACCAATCCACCTTTATCAAACAATCCATCCGCCAGGTGGAAGAGCATTTGATCATCGGCGCGATCCTGGCTATTTTGGCGGTCTTTATTTTTTTGCGCAATGTGCGCACGACTTTAATCAGCGCCTTGGCTTTGCCCATTTCCATTATTTCCACTTTTACCCTGATCCGTATCTTCGATTTTACTTTCAACAACATGACCATGCTGGCCCTGACTCTCTCGGTCGGTATTCTTATCGACGATGCGATCATTGTCATTGAAAATATCTACCGTCATTTGGAAGAAGGCATGCCGCCCCGCGAAGCAGCCGCTTTTGCCACTTCCGAGATCGGGTTGGCCGTGCTGGCTACGACCATTGCCATTGTGGTCATCTTCTTGCCCGTGGCTTTCATGAAAGGCATCATCGGCCGTTTTTTCATGCAGTTCGCCCTTACGGTCGTCTTTTCCGTGCTCGTTTCCCTTTTGGTTTCTTTCACCCTGACGCCCATGCTCGCTTCGATTTTTTTGCATGCTAAGAGCGATCCCAACCGAATCGGGAAAAAAACCAAGATCCGGGTCGGTATTGAAAATACTTTGGAAATGGGCTATAAAAAAGTTGAAGCCTCTTACCGGCCGATCCTGGCCTTTTCGCTTAAATACCGCAAAAGCATGCTGATCGGCGCTCTGCTTCTATTTGCCGCCAGTTTATACCTCACCCAATTCATCGGCAAAGAACTGGTTCCGGTTGAAGACCAGAGCCAGTTCACGGTACGTTTGGAAGCGGCCATCGATTATTCCTTGGCCCGTTCCGACGAACTGTTTCAACAAGCCGAACAAATCGTGAGATCCACCCCCGAAGTCTTGACCGGTTTCTACAGCCTGGGCGGATTCACCAACCAGGTCAACAGGGCCCAGATCATGACGCGCCTTAAACCCAAATCCGAACGTAAGCGCAGTCAACAGCAGATCATGGCCGAGTTGCGGCGCAAGTTGAATACGATTCCCGGGCTCAAGGCCACGACCGAAGAGATCTCCATGATGCACGGCATGGGCCGTAATGTACCCATTCAATTCGTCATCAGCTCCGGTGATTTGCTCAATCTGCGCAAATACACCAAGGAGCTGGCGGCTGAGCTTGCCAAAGTTCCCGGTATCGTGGATGTGGATACCTCCGTGGAGGCCAACAAGCCGGAATTGAATGTCTATATTAACCGCGATAAGGCCGCGGATCTGGGCGTCAGCGCCGCTTCGGTGGCTGAGGCCGTCAACTTGTTGATCAGCGGCGATGTGACCGTCACGCGCTTTAAGGATGAAACCCGCGGTAAGCGTTATGATGTGCGCGTGCGCCTGAATCTGGAGGACCGTCAAAGCCCCGATGATATCGGCCGGCTTTATGTTCGCGCTAAAAACAACGACCTGGTGGAGCTGGCCAACATCGTGCGTATTCAGGAAGGCGGGGGACCGATCAGCGTGGCGCGCGTGAATCGTCAGCGCTCCATGTGGATCTATGCCAATCTCGAAGGCAAACCCTTGGCCACCGGTGTCGAGGATGTCAATAGACTGGCGGCTCAAGTGCTGCCGCCCGAATTCAACACCACCTTCAAGGGCATGGCCGAAACCATGGGCGAAACGTTTAAATATTTATTGTTTGCCATGGTCTTAGGAGTTCTTTTGGCTTACATGGTCCTGGCTTCGCAATTCGAAAGCTTCCTGCACCCCATTATCATCCTGCTCGCCATGCCGCTCTCCTTTATCGGCGCCTTGGGCGCGCTCTTCTTTTTTAATAAAACCATCAGCATGATCAGCTTTATCGGCTTGATCCTGCTTATGGGCCTGGTCAAAAAGAACTCCATTCTGTTGGTCGACTACACCAATACCCTCCGTGAACGCGGTCTTGCCCGCCGGGAAGCGATTCTTCAAGCCGGCCCGGTGCGGCTGCGGCCGATTTTGATGACCACCTTTGCCATGATCTTCGGCATGCTGCCGGTGGCCATCGGCCTGGGCGAGGGTTCGGAATCCCGGTCGCCCATGGGCATTGCCGTCATCGGCGGTCTGCTCACCTCGCTTTTTCTGACCCTGGTCGTAGTGCCGGCCGCCTATGATTTAGTCGAGGATTGGAAAGAAAAATGGAAGAGGAAGAATTCACCACCAAGGACGTAATTTCAAAACATTGAAATTACTCCAGCGACCCGAAGACACAAAGTAAAAAATGCTTGGTGTTTTTGTGCCTTCGTAGTGAAAGATTTTTTCAAAATCTTTTTACATAATGATCGTGTTCATTAAAGAGGACATTGTGAAACTCCGTT
>RPPU01000687.1 GCA_003819975.1 Desulfobacteraceae bacterium | reverse complement strand
CGGTTTTTTCGCGTACGGAATCCAAAGCGGTGGTCGGCCTAATCGTGCTGGATAAATTTATTCCCAGCTCCATTGTCACCCGCATGAATATCATCAATCAAAGCGCGGACGAATACAAACAATTCCAGATGCTGAAGAGTCCGCTGAAGATCACCCACTTGATCATGCTCGCCATCGTCAGCTTGCTGACCATTTTCGCCTCCATCTGGTTCGGATTTTTTCTTTCCAAAAGCATTACCATTCCCATTCAGGAATTGGCCGAAGGCACCAAGCGCATCGCGGGCGGCGATTACGACTTTTCGATCGATATCGAGTCAAGCGACGAAATCGGCGTGCTGGTCGATTCCTTCAATAAAATGACCCAGGATCTAAAAACCGGCAAGAAGCAACTGGATGAAGCCAACAAAGAGCTTTTGCACAGCAACGTCGAGCTCGATCAAAGGCGACTGTACATGGAAATCGTGTTGGCCAATGTGGCCGCCGGCGTCATCTCGGCCGATGCCGAAGGCCGGGTTTTGACCATTAATAAGTCGGCTGAAAAAATGCTGAACATTAAGGCGGCCGACATGATCGGCAAGGATTACCGGCAGGTCTTGCGCAGCGAGCATTTAAAAATCGTCGAACAACTTTTTGAGGATAAAAGCTTTTTCCAAAAAGGCTTTGCCGAAAGCCAGGTCAAAATAACGATCGCCAACAAAACGCTCTCCTTGCTGGTGACGATCGCTATTCTGCGCGATGACCACGCCAAGTATCTGGGCCTGGTGGCGGTACTCGAGGATTTGACCGAAATCGAGCGGGCGCAAAGAATGGCGGCTTGGCGCGAAGTGGCGCGCCGTATTGCCCATGAAGTCAAAAACCCCTTGACGCCCATTCAGCTTTCCGCCCAAAGACTTCAAAAAAAGTACCGCGATAAAATCGCCCCGACCGACATCAAGATTTTTGACGAATGCACCAAACTGATCATCGATCAGGTTGAAGAGTTAAAGCTATTGGTCAATGAATTCTCCCGCTACGCGCGTCTGCCCACGGCTGTTCCCTCTCCGAATAATCTGAAACAAATCCTCAATGAGGTCGTCAGCCTTTACAAGCAAGGCGCCCGCAATGTGCGTTTTTCGATCCGAGATTCGGTTGAAATCCCGATTTTCAAATTCGATCGCGAAGAAATGAAGCGAGCACTGATTAACCTGATCGATAATGCCATGGACGCGATTGATGCGGAAGGAGAAATCGAAATTACTCTGAGTCATGATCCCGCCGCTGAAATAGTCCGGATCGAGATCGCCGACAACGGCAAAGGCATACCGGCCGAACATATCAATCATATTTTCGAGCCGTATTTCTCCACGAAAAAACACGGCACCGGCTTGGGATTGGACATCGTCAACACCATCATCAGCGAACATGCCGGAAATATCCGGGTTGAAGAAAACAAGCCCAAAGGCACCCGATTCATTATCGATTTGCCGGTGATCCTTTAGCCGCCCGAATCGACCGAGGGACGGTTATGAACCCGGATCGTTGTTTACGGGGATCTCTAAAAATTCTTTTTAAAAATGGAGCTTATCCGACCGGAAATGGAATTGAATTTACTGAAAATACTCTTATGGCCTTACCACTGGTTGTGGACGCTTTTTATGTCGGCAGCCTTACCCTTTATCTGGTTCGGCAAAGACCAGCGCCGGCGCAAACGGGCCGGCTTGGACATCCCGCGCGCGCCGCTGGGTAAGGCGGCGATTTGGATTCATGCGCTATCCATGGGAGAAGTGGTATCCGCCCTGCCCCTGGTAAAAGCCCTAAAAAACCGGTTTCCGCATCTGGCTTTGGTCTTTACCGTTGCCACGCGCCAGGGCATGCAAGTCGCCTTAAAAGAATTGCATAAAGAAGCCGACCGGATTGAATATATGCCCCTTGACTTTTGGTGGTCCATTCGTCGCCTGATTCATCATATCCGACCCTCCATTTTTATCCTGATTGAAACCGACTTCTGGCCCGGGCACATTTCTTACCTTAAAAAAAACAAAATCCCCCTCATGCTGGTCAACGGCCGTGTCTCTCCGCGCACCTACAAAGCTTACGCCCGCGTCCGTTTCCTCATCCGCCGATTATGGAACCAATTCGATTTGATCCTGATGCAGACCCAACTCGACCAAACGCGTCTCCTGCAATTGGGCGTTTCCGCGGGCAAAGTGCACAACAACGGCAATATCAAATTCGACCGGCCTTGGCGGATCCCGGATCCGGTCAATATTCAAAACCTAAAAAAACAATTCGGTTTGGCCTTATCCGATCCGGTCTGGGTTGCCGGCAGCACTCATCCGGATGAAGAGTCCATGATTCTGAACGTTTTTAACCGGTTGCGCGCGTCATTCGGCAATCTGCGCCTGATCCTGGCTCCCCGTCGCATCGAACGCATTGCGGATATTCAACAACTGATTGCGGCCCAAGGTTTGAAACCGGCTCTAAAAACAATGATGCTCCCGGATGAGTCTTCCTATGATGTTCTTCTGCTCGATACAATCGGTGAACTGGAAAAATTTTATGCCCTGGCGGATATCGCTTTTGTCGGCGGCAGCCTGGTCCCGATCGGAGG
>RPPU01000686.1 GCA_003819975.1 Desulfobacteraceae bacterium | reverse complement strand
CTAACGGCCAGGGGCCGTAGCGGATCTCCTCTGTCCCGAAGCGGCCCGGGACTTGCCCGGTTTGCATAAGGGGCTGAAAATATTAGGGGACCTTTTGAAGGGTCAGAAGCCTTTATCTTCGGAAACGATCTAGAACCGGAGAGATTTTAAAATGGTTCAGCTGTTAAGACCTCGATTCACGGCCCGGTTTTTTTTAAGATTTTTTCGAATGAAAAGCATGAATTTGATTTTGGGTATAAACTGCGGAACATAAATTTTTACGCCATAAATATAGGCCGCGCCTTCGGGGACCCGCCATAATAGTTCGCCTTTGGCCCGAATCGCCAAATTTTCCGGGAAACTGAGCTGAAATTCATAATCCTCTTCAAACGGCAAGATCTCGGCGCAATAGATGCTCAAGCCATTGCGGCTCAAGTTTCGGATCATGCCTTGATGCTGATTGTTTAAATAGGTAATGATGACGGGGTGGGATATTTTTAAACGCGGAACCTTGCGTCTGTTTTGTGATGGTTTCGTTTTCATGTTGAACCCTTTGCCGCGGAATTTTGCGAATCAAAATCACTAAGCTTGGCCATGGCCATGTTATTAATTGCAAAACCGGTGCCATTTCGGTTCATAGCCCAACCCAGATAAACCGGAAGACTTCACTGAAGGTGGATAAAAATTATAACCATTTTGAGCGCAATTTAACTTTTAAGATACTAAACAGTCCGGGCGGCAAATTGAGCCATGCATTCCGCAAAAGAGATGCCGTCGATCTGACCTTGGATCCCGCGATTGGGATTACTTATTCGCGGCCGTATTTTTTCAAGAAAAATAGCATTAAAACGAATAGAGCACCAAAAAAAGCAGAATAGGTTTAATGAGTTCTCTCCTTTGAAAAGGAGAGACAGAGAGGATTTATAGCGGCATCTTGCCACGCGAGGGCTTCTGCCCCGGCCGCCGCACTCCAAAGAGGGAGAGCTACTCGGCATATCCTGCTATTGGCAATGATATTGAAAATAACATAAAGATCCGCCCGGTCTTTTCGGGCGGATCTTTATTATTAGTGCAATATCTGGCTCAGGAAAAGCTTGGTGCGGTCGTGTTGCGGATTACTGAAAAATTCTTCGGGCGTGTTGCCTTCCACGATCTTACCGTAGTCCATAAAAAGCACGCGATGCGCCACGCTCTTGGCAAAGCCCATTTCATGAGTCACCACGATCATGGTCATGCCTTCCTTGGCCAGGTCGATCATAACATCCAAAACTTCCTTGATCATCTCGGGGTCCAGGGCCGAAGTGGGTTCGTCAAAGAGCATGACTTTGGGCGACATGCACAGGCTGCGGGCAATGGCGACCCTCTGCTGCTGGCCGCCGGAAAGCTGCCCCGGGAATTTATTGGCCTGCTCCGCAATATGAACTTTATCCAAGTAATGCATGGCGGCTTCTTCGGCCTCTTTTTTAGGGACTTTGCGCACCCAAATAGGGCCCAAGGTGAGGTTATCCAAGATGGTCAGATGGGGGAAGAGATTGAAATGCTGGAAAACCATACCGACTTCAGCCCGGATTTTTTCGATGTTTTTAATATTATTGGTCAGCTCAATGCCGTCCACGACGATATCGCCGCGCTGGTGTTCTTCCAGGCGATTGATGCAGCGAATCAGAGTCGATTTGCCCGAACCGGAGGGGCCGCAGATCACGATCCGCTCCTGACGTTTGACGGTCAGGTTAATGCCCTGTAAGACATGGAATTCGCCGAACCATTTATGCAGTTCACGAATCTGAATCATGTCGTCGTTTTGGGTGATGTCCGTCTTGGTTTTTTCCGCTTGAGCTTGATTCATATAAAATCCTATCCTTTATAAAATTATAAAAACCTTAATATTTCATATGTTAAAATCCGTCTTCGTTTTAAAGACTAAATCTTTCACCTTAGTATGAAAGTTTTTTATTTGTTTTTCCTTAAAATCCGGTCCTCCGGATTTTGTGATAAAATATTTCCGCTGGTTTCAGCGGAAATATTTTATTCGCCTTGAGAGAGCTCCTTTTCCAATTTACGACTGTATTGAGACATAGAGAAACAGCCCAGGAAATAAAGGATCGCAATAAAGATAAAAGCTTCGCGGCTGGCGCCCGTCCAGGCCGGGTCGGTTAAGACGTTTTTGGTGGTTTTCATCAAATCCCAGAGAGAGATGATGACCACCAATGAAGTATCTTTAAAGGCCGAGATCAATATGCTGACCGTCGGCGGGATCACCATTTTCAAGGCCTGGGGCAGGATCACCAGGCGCATGGTCAGGAAATAGTTCAGGCCCACGGATTGAGCGGCTTCATATTGTCCCCGGGCCATGCCCTGTAAACCGCCGCGTACGACTTCGGCAATGTAGGCGGCCGTAAAAAGAATAATGGCGGCCTGGGCCCGTAAAATGCTGTTAATGGAAACGCCTTCGGGTAAGAACAAAGGGAAGATAATGGAAGACATAAAGAGCAAACTGATCAAGGGCACGCCGCGAATCAGCTCAATATAAATAATGGAAAACCAGCGTACCACCGTCATTTTGGATTGGCGGCCCAGAGCGAGCAGCACGCCCAAAGGATAGGCGGCGGCT
>RPPU01000685.1 GCA_003819975.1 Desulfobacteraceae bacterium | reverse complement strand
TATTCGGGTCAAAGAATTTTCGGATTTATTCAATACCGCTGAAGTTCTGGACGCCGATAATCTTCCCAAAGGACGGCGTCTGGCCATTATCACCAATGCCGGCGGTTTCGGCGTCATGGCCACCGATGCGCTGATCGATCTGGGAGGGGAATTGGCCGTGCTTTCGGAAAAAAGCATTAAAGAACTGGATGCTTTTTTACCGGGATACTGGAGCAAGCGTAACCCGGTGGATGTGCTTGGTGACGGAGATAAAGATCGCTTCATCCGAGCCATGCAAGTTTGCGTGAATGACCCGCAAGTGGACGGGATCCTGGTGATTTATTCGCCTCAGGCCATTCTTAAACCGGATACGTTGGCCGAGTGTGTCGTGGCCATTGCGAAAAAGTCGCGGAAACCGTTCATCACCGCCTGGATCGGCGGACAATATGTCCAAAAGGGCCGGGAAATTCTGATCCGCAACAATATCCCGACTTACGATAATCCCGAAGACGCGGTCAAAACTTATCTCTACATGTATCATTATCACCGCAACCTGGCTTTGCTTTATGAAACCCCTGCGGAGCTGCCCGTCAGCGGGGGGCCTCCGAAAAATCATTTGAAAGCTTTTATCCGCAAGATTGTCAGGGAAGGCCGCACTTTGCTGACCGAAGAAGAGGCCAAAGATTTTTTGCATAATTACGGAATCCCGGTGACCGTGCCCGCCCTGGCCAATCATGTGGAGGATGCTCAGCGGATCGCCCGTTCGCTGGGTTATCCGGTTGTTTTGAAGGTCGTTTCGCCGGATATCACTCATAAAAGCGACGTAGGCGGCATCAAGCTCGGGATCCTGAATGACGAACATTTAATCAACTCCTATGAGCAAATCCTGAGCGCGGTCAGGCAAAACGCACCCCGGGCCGAGATCACCGGGGTCAGCGTACAAAAGATGCTGGAGAAAATCGATTATGAACTGATTCTTGGGTGCAAAAAAGACAAGGATTTCGGTTCGGTCGTTCTTTTCGGCATGGGCGGCGTCGGCACCGAGATTTTTAAAGATGTTTCCATCGGTTTTCCGCCCCTGAATCAGACGCTGGCCCGCAGATTGATGGAAGAGACCAAAGTCTATAAAATGTTGCAAGGTTTCCGGGGCCGCAAACCGGCCGATATGAAGCAATTGGAGCATCTGATCGTCAGTTTCTCCAACTTGATTGTCGATTTTCCCGAAATCGCCGAAATGGACATCAACCCGGTCGCGATCGCTCAGGGTCAGGTTATTGCTTTGGACGCCCGAATTATCCTGGAGAAAGAAACCATAGCGGAAAACAATCATTATCCGCACCTCGTCATGACGCCCTATCCCTCGCGGTACACGACGGTTTGGAAATTAAAAGACGGGACCGAAGTCACCCTGCGGCCCATCCGGCCGGAAGACGAGCCTTTGGAAAAGATTTTGCTTTCGAATCTTTCCGAAAAAACTTTACGTCAACGGTTTTTTTCTTTGATTAAGGACATTTCCCATGAAATGCTGGTGCGCTTTTGCAATATCGATTATGACCGCGAGATGGCCATTGTGGCGGAATTAAAAGAAGGGGATCAAAAGAAAATCATCGGCATCGGCAGAATCATCGGTGAATCGGATCAACGGGTCGCGGAATATGCGGTTTTGGTGCATGATCAATATCAGGGCAAAGGTTTGGGTTACAAACTGGTGGATGTGTTGATCGGTATTGCCCAGGAAAAAGGGCTGGAAGAAATTTACGGCATTGTGCTGACCGAGAATAACGATATGCTTACCGTGGCCCATAAATTAGGTTTCAAGACCAAGCGCGAGCCGG
Organism: Desulfobacteraceae bacterium; assembly: GCA_003819975.1. Next base: position 793 of record RPPU01000685.1, on the reverse strand, counting down.
ACGGCATCACGCGGGTGGTGTTGAGTTTGAAGTGAGGGGAAGAAGTGCCTAAAGTTGAAAGTGAACTAAAGTGACTAAAGTTGAAGAGATAGGATTCAAGGGGTCAAGGGTAAATAACGTGTGAATGTGAGAACGTGTGGGCAAAAGTGAGAACGTTAAAGGAAAAGGATGAATCCGCCTTCGCAAGGCCTACGGCGGACAGGGGCGGAAGGCGGAAGGATGAAAAAAAGACCATCTTTTTTGATTATCTCTTTTTGTTTTTTTCTTATTCATCCTTTATCCTTGCACCTTCATCCTTTTCTGCTGGATTCTGACTACTGACTTCTGGCTTCTGTTTTTCAACCTTGAACTGTGAACTTGGAACCTTTTAACGGCTTAGTTCCGAAAATTTCATAAGGTGGAAATTGAAATGAACGAGAGTAGTGGAATCGTACAACTTTTCGTAACCTGTATTGTCGACACCCTGTATCCGGAAATCGGCGAAGCCGTGGTGCGGGTTTTGGAACGAGCCGGCGTGCGGGTGGCGTTTCCGCCGGACCAGACCTGCTGCGGCCAGCCTGCTTTCAATGCCGGGCTGTGGCCGCAGGCCCGGGCCATGGCCGAGCATACGATCCAAGTATTTGAACCGACCCTAGGTCCGATTGTGGTGCCGTCCGGCTCCTGCGCGGCCATGCTGCGGCATCACTATCTTGAATTATTCCGCGATGATCCCGCCTGGTCGGCGCGCGCCCAAAATTTGGCGGAGCGTACTTTCGAGTTCTCCGAATATCTGGTGGACCGACTCGGCATCGTC
>RPPU01000684.1 GCA_003819975.1 Desulfobacteraceae bacterium | reverse complement strand
CCGGTCAAGCAGAAGCTGGGGCAAAAAATTTCGGAAGTTGAAATCGATAACGGCGTGGATTGGCGCAAAAAGCATTGGAATAGCATTGTGCAGAATTACGGAAAAGCGGCCGCTTTCCGGGATTACGCCGATGACTTGGAACAGGTTTATGCCAGGGAGTGGCTCAACCTGGCCGAACTGAACCTGTGTTTGCTCGAAATGCTGTTGCGCTGGATGCAAATCCCCACCCGGGTGTTGCGCAGCGGTCAAATGAAGGCGCAGGGTAAGGCTTCGGAGCTGGTGCTGGTGCTTTGCCGGGAAGCTGGGGCCGACCGTTATCTTTCAGGTATCGGCGGCAAGGGTTACCTGGATGAAGCGGCGTTTCGGAGCGCGGGCGTGGAAATCCTTTATCGGCCGCCGGTGCTGCCTGCGCCGTACCCGCAACAATACCCAAAAGCAGGCTTCTTGAACGACTTGTCCATGATCGACTTGATCCTGAATTGCGGCAGGCAGTGGTCGACCTATTTAGACGACGGGAACTTGTCCAGGCCGTTATCGCGGCAAGCCGGCGGGTAAAGCCGGAAAAACACCCCATGAAAATCAAGCGAAATATACTCGGCATCACCGGCATCCGTTCCGAATACGATATTCTATCATCGGTGTTCCGGGCCGTTCAGAACCATCCCGATCTAAATTTGGGAGTAGTGGCAACGGGTGCGCATCTCTCTCCGGTTTTCGGCAACACGATTGAGGCGATCCGCGCGGACGGCTTTCCGATTGCAGATGAAATCGAAAGTCTCTTAAGCGGGGACGGACTGGCTTCGCGGGTTAAAGGTTTGTCGATTCAATTGCAAGGATTGATACAGAGCATTCAGCGCATAAGGCCCGATATGCTTTTGGTCCTCGGTGACCGGGAGGAGGCCATATCCGCGGCTTTAGCGGGTGCTTACATGAATATTGCGGTCGCGCACATTGCCGGCGGAGACCGCGTAATCGGAAACGTGGATGATCAAGTACGCCATGCGGTCACCAAACTGGCCCATTTGCATTTTGTCACCAATCCAGAAAGTTACGAACGAGTTCTGCGGTTGGGCGAACAATCTTTCAGGGTGCACCTTACCGGGAATCCAGGGCTTGATCGTTTTGCGGAAACCCCGGTCATTATGGCTTCCGGTCTTTCCGATTGCCTCGGTTTCATGATCCCGGATTCGGAACCGTTCATGCTGGTCATCCAGCACGTGATATCCACCGAAGTCGAACAGGCCTACGAGCAAATGAAAATGACGCTCGAGGCGGTGAAACAACTGGGCATTCGAACGATTTTGATCCATCCCAATTCGGATGCCGGAAGGCAACAGATCGTGCAAGCGATTCGTGAATACGAAAACCTCCCTTTTTTGCATATCTCCGCAAATATCCCGCGAACGGTTTTTGTCAATTTGATGCGCAGAGCCGGGTGCCTATTGGGTAATTCGAGCGCCGGAATTTTAGAGGCGCCGCTTATCAAGCTGCCGGTTGTCAATGTCGGCAACCGGCAAAAAGGACGCTTGCATGCCGAGAACGTCCAATTTGTGCCACATGAAGTAGAGGCCATCAAAAAAGCGGTCAGCAAGGCGCTATTTGACGAAACGTATCGCACGCAGGTTCGGCTCTGCGTTAATCCTTACGGTGATGGCCGTTCATCGCAGCGCATAGCCGAGATTTTGGCCGCCGTTCATTTGGATAAAAACCTTTTAATCAAGGACATAACGTACTGATGGCGAAAACCATCGCGGTAATCGCTCCTCATCCGGATGACGAGACCTTGGGGTGCGGCGGCACCTTGCTGCGGCATATCCAGGAAGGAGATCAGGTTCATTGGCTCATCCTGACCGAGATGACCCAAGCGGGCGGTTTTTCGACCGAGCAGATTTTAAAGCGCCAACGGGAAATCAAACAGGTGACGGAACAATACCGGTTCCGGTCAATCCAAGGCCTGCAATGGCCGGCGACTTTTTTGGATACGGTTCCATTAAGGGAGATTACATCCGGCGTTCATAAGTACTTTCAAGAAATCCAGCCGGAAGTCATTTATGTGCCTTACCGGGGTGATGCGCATACGGATCATCGTATTGTTTTTGACGCAGTTGCCGCTGCGGGCAAATGGTTCCGGCAATCCGGGCTGCGGCGCATTTTGGCTTATGAAACCCTTTCGGAGACCGAGCTTGGAATTGACCCGGGGGATAAAGGTTTCCGACCCAATGTATTCGTCGACATCGGTGAATTTTTGGAGAAAAAAATCGAGATCTTAAAGATATATGCCGGAGAAGTGGGTGAATTCCCGTTTCCAAGAAGCATTGACGCCGTGAATGCTCTGGCTGCTTTTCGAGGGGCGGCGGCGGGGTGCCGGGCCGCGGAAGCTTTTATGCTGCTCAAGGAGATCATGTGATCGGATCCGGAACCTATATCATCGCCGAGGCCGGCGTGAACCACAACGGTTCTCTTGACCTGGCGCTCCGTTTAGTCGATGAGGCTGCTGCGGCCGGTGCCGATGCGGTAAAATTCCAAACCTTTCGGACGGAAAAATTAGTGAGCCGCCATGCGATCAAAGCGGAATATCAGAAGACATCCGGGACGACGGAATCGCAACGGGATAT
>RPPU01000683.1 GCA_003819975.1 Desulfobacteraceae bacterium | reverse complement strand
TTTATTGATTTTGAGCCCGATGTGTGTGAACATATCGGGCTTTTTAATTGTATTTTAATAACCGCCATGTTATATTTATGCACACTATGATAGAGCCTATTTATTTAAAGAATATTGAAAAATCTTATCCGTATAAACTCCGCAAGCGCAAGATTCTGCAACATATTTCTCTATCCGTTCAACAAGGTGAGGTCTTTGGTTTTATCGGGCCTAATGGCGCCGGCAAGAGCACGCTGATTAATCTACTCATGGGTTTCATTCGACCGGATAAAGGGGTTGTGCAGATTCACGGATTAGTCCCGGATGATCCCAAGAGCCGGCAGCAGATCGGTTACTTGCCCGAAGGACCACGGTTCTATGATAATCTCACGCCTGCCGAATTATTGATCTTTGGCGGAAACGCTTCGGGCATAAGCAAAAACAAAGTGCGGAAAATGATGGATCCGCTCCTGTCTCAGCTCGAAATCCTACAAGTGAAGAACCGGCCTATTCATACTTTTTCCAAAGGTATGAAACAGCGGCTGGGTTTGGCTTTGGCTATGATTCATGATCCGGATTTACTGATTTTAGATGAGCCGATGAGCGGTTTGGATCCCATTGGTCGCACGCTAATGAAAAACATTATCCTTGACCTCAAAACAAAGGGCCGTACGGTTTTTTTCAGCTCCCACATCCTGAACGATGTCGAAACCCTTTGCAATCGCATCGGCATCATACATCACGGCCATATATTGTATTGCGGTACGATTGATGCATTTTTAAACGGATCGCAAAACATAGAAGCCCGTTTTACGGAGATCATTGAAAACGCCGGCAGAGGAACAATCCAATGATATCGAAAATTGGGGCTATTGCAGTTGTTACTTTTCGAGAAGGCATCCGCAACCGTGCTTTACTCGGCATTTTGGCTGTGGCTATTTTATTAGGTTTTGTTTACTTGGCTTTTGTACCGCTGTTCGCTTTCGACACCGGCAAAGTCATTACAGATTTGGGATTTGCTTCCATTACCCTTAGCGGTTTGGCAATAGTCGTATTCATGGGCATTTCTTTATTAACCCGTGATATCCATCAGCGCAGCGTGTGTTTGATTTTAGCGCGGCCTGTGTCGCGAACGACCTACGTGATCGGAAAATTCTACGGCTTGGCCGCCACCATCGGTATAGCGGTTTTGATGATTGCGGGCATAGCTTTGGCAACCGGTTGGTTGGGGGTCTGGCTGGTCCCTGAGATAAAAGCACCGCGTCATTTTTCATTTTTGGTTTTATTTATCACCGTAGCTTTTCAATATCTTTCTCTGCTTATCCTTATGGCCATAGCCTTTCTCTTTACGGTGCTGACGACCAACGAATATCTTTCCATGTTATTTACTTTTTGTGTCTATGTTATCGGCCATAGCCTGGAAACGGTTGTCAAAGTCATGACTGAAGGGCAATTCGTCAATGCCGACCCAACCCATCTGCAGTTAATGCAAATCTTGACTTGGGTATTTCCCAATTTGAGTGCTTTTGATCTTAAGGTTCATGTGGCTTATGGACTTATTCTGCCTATTCAATCAACTTTGTGGACCCTCGCTTATGGTATTTTTTATATTCTGCTGATATTGATGTTAACTATCTTTTCTTTCAGCCGTAAAGAAATTCGATGACATCCATAAAAATCAAAAATATTGTCTTTGCATTGGTATTGTGTTTTATTTTAACGGGGGCGCTGGTTTGCAATCAACAGGTCCGTAATTTTCGTAAAGCATTGCCGGCTGAAAACCTGCGCGCCGAAGCGTTGATGGTCAACCCAAATTTGCTTAAGATTCTGAGTGGAGAATTCAAGGGATTGCTGGCTGACTACTTGTTACTTAAGGCCTCTGTTTTTAGAGGAGGCGCTTGGACCATGACGGATGATGATTGGCGCGCCATGTCAATGTTGTTTGAACAATCCCTGGTTTTGGATCCGTTTTTTTTTCAAACCGGTTATTATACGCAAGGTATTCTGGTATGGCACAAGAATACGCAAGCAAAGGCCATTGAATTGCTCGAATTCCACGCAAAAAACCGTGACTGGGACTGGGAACCTATGTTTTATGTCGGTTTTGATTATTTTTATTTTTTAAAAAATTACGATATGGCCGCCCAATACATGTTGGAATCCGCTAAACTTCCCGGAGCGCCGCCGATTGTGGCTACCCTGGGCGCGCGGTCCGCTCAGCGTTCCGGTCAGACCCTTACATCTATGGCCATGCTAAACCTTTTGCTGGAACGCACGGAAAATGAAACTGATAAACGTATTTTTGAAAAACGCCTTCAAGCCTATCTTGGAATTTATAAGATAGAACAAGCCCTTGGCGAATATGTGCGTCGTTACAATCATTATCCCAATTTTTTAGATGACCTTATCAAGACGGGAATATTGAATCATTTACCGATCAATCCCTTCGGCCCAAATTATTTATACGATCCGATTACCGGTCAGGTGTTTTTTGATGAAATGAACTAACCTTCACATCTAAAGTTCAAAGGATCAATTTTTTTTCTTCAAAGCCCCACATTCTTTCTGTCCTCACCAATCGGCAGAATAATGAAAAAACGCCCAAGGGGATCATTAATTATTAGGAGGGAACAACATG
>RPPU01000682.1 GCA_003819975.1 Desulfobacteraceae bacterium | reverse complement strand
GCGCTTGAACAGGCGCTGTTTCCACCGGCACCGCCACCTTCTCCCGATGCGGCTTTCGGAACCGTGCCGGATATCGGGTACATTGAGAAAGAGCTTGCCAAGCCGCACATGACGCTGCAACGCCTTTGGGAAGAGTATGCCGAGCAGCACCCGGATGGTCTGAAGCGCACGGCATTTTATGACCGCGTTGCACGGCACCGGCCTCCGGAGATCACTATGAAAGTGATACATAAAGGCGGCGACAAGGTGTTTTCCGATTACTCCGGCGACGGCCTGGAATACATCAACCGACTGACCGGAGACGTCATTCCGGTCGATCTTTTTGTCTGCGCCTGGGGCGCAAGCAGCTTTACATTTGCCGAAGGAAGCAGAAGCCAGAAGACGCGCGATTTTTCCCTTTCCCACGTACACGGCCTTAACTACTTCGGCGTTGCGCCATTTGCTTTTGTTCTTGACAATACAAAAAGCGGCGTCAAGAAATCCGACCGGTACGATCCGGTCGCCAATCCTATCTACGGCAAAATGGCGGAACATTATCATGTGGCGTTTCTTCCCGCCCGCGTGCGAAAGCCCAAAGACAAAGCGATTGTCGAGAGTGCTGTTTTGCAGGCGCAGCGGTTTATCCTGGCCCGATTACGCAACCGCCAGTTTTTCTCACTTGACGAAGTCAACAACGCCATACGCGAAGAACTCGAAGCACTTAACAACCGTCCGATGAAAGACTATGGTGGCCAGACGAGACGGCAACGTTTTGAAGAACTGGACAAACCGTATGCCCAGCCGCTTCCCGCCGAACCTTTCAAATTATCCAGTGTCAAGCTCGATGTGCTGGTCGGACGTAATTACCACATCCGGTTCGAAGACCATTTTTACAGCGTACCGCACCACCTTGCTACACACCGGGTTGACATTTATCAGGTCGGCCCGATTTTGGAAATCTATCACGATAACGTCCATATCTGCCGGCATCAGGCCGGACCGCCAACCTTCGGTTACACCACGACAACCGAACACATGCCGCCAAGTCATGCTTTTGTCAAGGGGTGGTCGAAAGAGTGGTTCATCGCAAAAACCTCCGAGGTCGGGCCGGCAACCGCTGAAGCGGCTTTGCAAATAATGACCGCGCGGGAACATGTACAGCAGGGCTTTAACGCCGTCATGGGTTTATTGCATCTCGCAAAAGTATACTCGCCGCAGCGACTCGAAAAAGCGTGTCAAAGAGCAACCTACTTCAAATCCGCAACGCTCCGTGCCATTAAAACAATCCTGGAACAGCAGCTTGACAAACAGACTTTTTTACCCCTGCCGATCCGGAACCAAGCACCTCTCGTGCATGAAAATATCCGGGGCGCACAGTATTACATCAACCAGTAACAGAAAGAAAAACAAATTATGCATATCGAAAACGTTCTTGACCAACTCAAATCCATGCGACTCTCCGCAATGGCGGAAGCCTTCCAAACGCGCCTGGCCGGAGACAACAACCGCGATCTGGCCCCGGAAGAGTTCTTCGCGCTGTTAGTCGAAGACGAATACAATGCCCGGAAAAACCGGAGACTCTCCCGCATGATCGGACACGCGAACTTCAAACCCGAACAGGCTTCCATCAACAACATCATCTACGACCAGGCGCGCGGATTTATTAAAAAAGACATCATGCAGTTGACAACGGCGACTTGGATAGATAACGCGCAGAACATTATCATCACCGGTTCTACCGGTTGCGGAAAAACCTATCTGGCCGAAGCCGTCGGGCTGCAAGCCTGCATCATGGGATTTTCCGTCATCAAAATCCGCTACCCGCTTCTCTTCGATGAAATCCATGCCGCCAAAGGTACCGGATTGTATCTGCGCTATCTGAAAAAACTCTCAAAAAATAAAGTCATCATACTCGATGATTTTCTTATGCAACCGATCGAAACAAGTGACTGCGGGCCGCTCCTGGACGTCATCGAAGAAAAAGAACAGACCGGATCGATCATCATTACCACTCAGTTCCCGGTCGATAAGTGGCACCTTAAACTTCCCGATCCGACCGTTGCCGATGCAATCTGCGACCGCCTGACCCACGGTGCTATCAAACTCAACCTGAAAGGAGACTCCATGAGAAAAGAAAAAGAAAAATCCGCCCCAAAATGACCGATGCACTGTTCAATAGTATATTAGCAACTTAATGTGCTTTCTGTAGAGTTTTCCGTCCGGTCAAATTAATCCGGATCAACCGGTCAAATTTCGCGGATCGGGCATAATATGAAGAAAGGCAAATTGGGAAATCGCCAATGGTAAATATCTCAACACATTTTAGGGTAGATAAGGTCGGGATTACTTTCGGATTCCTTTGCGCATTTCTTATCACTTTCATTGCTCCTGCAATTATAACGTATCAAAATATACATGCAATTTTTGGAATTGGTAGTTTTGTTGGAGGATGGAATTACAAATCAATTGGCCTATTCACTTTGGTATTCTTAATTATTGGGTTCTACTTTTTTGCTTATTTGTATTCGCAGCTGACCATTCATATTGATAAAGATAGTGTCAGACAAATACGAATAGGAGGAAGAATAAAAATACAATGGAATGATATTATTGCTGTTGTACTTACAAAATACGGAGAGCTTC
>RPPU01000681.1 GCA_003819975.1 Desulfobacteraceae bacterium | reverse complement strand
GGGTTTGTCGCCAAATTGCGGGCAACAATTTTCCGGATGTCGAGCTGATTGATCCGGACGGTCAGAATATCAAGATCGAGCAGATCCGGAACTTAACGCGCAATCTGGAATTCAAACCGCTCATCGGCCGATACCGGGTCACGATCCTGCGCCAAGTTGAAAAAATGACCGAAGAATCGGCCAATGCTTTTTTAAAAACGTTGGAAGAACCGCCCGCGGGCAATATCCTGATCCTGAATGTGACGGAGCCTCTGGATCTTTTGCCCACGATTGTATCGCGTTGCCAGCAGGTCTTTTTCAAACCCCTTTTACCGGGTTTGATTTCCGAAAGGCTCATGAAAGACAAGGGTTTAACAGAGACGGAGGCCATGGTTCTGGCCCGCATCGCCGCCGGCAGCCTGGGCCGGGCATTGGCCATGAGTGAAAATCAGTTTTTAAAATGGCGGCAAGATCAGGTTGCCGGGCTCATTCGTTTTGCGGGTTTGCCCCTGGCGGAAGCGATGCAGACGGCCTGGGATTATGCCGGTAAAGATAAAAAACAAGACCTGGATCAGGGCCTTTCCGATTTGTTAATGCTTTGGATGACCTGGTACCGGGATTTGTTGGCAATCAAAAGCGTCTGTTCCGTTGAAACCCTGATCAACCGGGATTATGTTCCGGAGTTGCAAAACCTGGCCATTCGGTTTAATATCCCCCAGTTGGTTGAAAGTGTCCTGGCCCTGGAGCAGGCTCAAAAAGACCTGAACAACTTTCGCAATGCGGACCTGGTCATGAGTCACATTGTTTTAAATTTAAAAAGGGCGGGGCGGCCCTTTTGAAAAGAGTTTTCATTTATGAGTAAAATTGTCGACATTCAATTCAAGGCAAACGGCAAGGCCTATCACTTCGATTCCGGACATTTTGTATTGCGCAGAGGCAATAAGGTCATCGTGGAAACGGAGATGGGCCTGGCCCTGGGCATTGTCTGTTCCGAACCGCGCACGCACAGTGAAGAGAGCCCGGAGCGGTCTTTTAAAAAAATCATCCGGATGGCCGGCAAACAGGACCTGGACCGATACGACAAGAAATGTTCCCTGGAGAAGGAGGCTTACGCTTTTTGTCTGGAAAAATGCCGGGAGCGTTTGCTGGACATGGGCCTGGTCGCGGTAGAGGCGATGCTGGACGGCAGCAAGATCATTATCTATTTTTCGGCCGAGGGCCGGGTGGATTTCCGCGAGCTGGTCAAAGATATGGTGCAGAAATTCCGCACCCGCATCGAGATGAAGCAGATCGGGGTGCGGTATCAAGCCAAGATGGTGGGCGGCATCGGGACCTGTGGCCGTCAACTCTGCTGCACCTCTTTTTTGAACAATTTCGAACCGGTTTCGATCAAAATGGCCAAAGAGCAGAACCTGTCTCTGAATCCCACCAAGATTTCGGGCATGTGCGGCCGTCTGATGTGTTGCCTTTCTTATGAATACGGCTATTATTCGAAATCGAAAAAGCATATTCCCAAGATCGGCAAGCGCGCGGTCACGCCCCAAGGCGAGGGCAAGGTTATCCGCCAGAATGTTTTAACCGAAACCATCACGGTCCTGCTTGAAAGCGGCGAAGAAGTGGAGTTGACCTTCGACGATTTCATCCAGTTTCAGGCGCATAAAGAAAATCAGCCCGGAAAAACCGTTGCGCCCGATCCGGATCCCAAAAACGGGCCTAAGCCGGAACCCAACAGTCACAAAACTAAGAATGAAGTAAAGGAGTCATAAACAACTTGAAAGATCGATTTTATATCACCACCCCCATCTATTATGTCAATGCCGCGCCGCATATCGGGCACGCCTATACCACCATTGTGGCCGACGTCATGGCCCGCTTTCATCATATCAACGGCCGGGAAACCTATTTTTTGACCGGCACGGATGAACACGGCGACAAAGTAGTGGAAGCGGCTGAAAAGGCGGGTGAAAGTCCCCAAGCTTATACGGACCGGATCAGTGGTTTGTTTCGCGAGCTCTGGCCCAAACTGAATATCGGCAACAACGACTTTATCCGCACCACGGAACCGCGTCATAAGAAAGTCGTACAGGATATATTGCAAAAAGTTAAAGATCAGGGCGACATCTATTTCAGCGAATACGAGGGCCGCTATTGCTTCGGCTGCGAACGATTTTATACCGACCGGGAGCTTGTGGACGGCAAATGCCCGGATCACCAGGTCGAACCCACGATCATCAAAGAGTCTAATTATTTTTTTCGCATGAGCAAATACCAGGATTGGCTGATCGAGCATATCAAAAAGAACCCCGGCTTTATCCGGCCCGAGCGGTACAAGAATGAAGTGCTTTCCTTTTTGAAAGAACCGCTTGAAGATCTCTGTATTTCGCGACCCAAGACCCGTTTGACCTGGGGCATTGATTTGCCGTTTGACAACCGGTATGTTACCTATGTCTGGTTCGACGCCTTGATCAATTATCTTTCGGCCCCCGGTTATCCGGATGGCGAGCTTTATAAAAAATACTGGCCCGTAGCCCAGCACTTGATTGCCAAGGACATATTAAAACCCCACGGCATTTATTGGCCTTGTATGCTGAAAGCAGCCGGTATCGAACCTTTTCAACATCTGAATGTACACGGCTATTGGAAGATCAATGAAGG
>RPPU01000680.1 GCA_003819975.1 Desulfobacteraceae bacterium | reverse complement strand
TAAGATTTCATGGCGTTTTTCAAGTTCCTGAAAAGCCGCGCGCATCCGCCGTTCATCGAGCGGGCCGACCCACTCGATCACCATCGGAACCGTGTAGACCAGCGCACCGGGATCGGTCATTTGCGAAAGAATCCATAAGTGTTTTTGCGCTTCCGTCATCGGAAAACGGACCGGTCCATCCGGGGAGGTTTTTGTTCCTTGCGCGCCGGTGTCGGCTTGGCGCGGATCGATGACCGCCGGTGCGACCGATTGTGAAGAGGCTTTTTTGACGATGCTTTGCAGAAACCCCGCTTCGCGGAGATCGGCGATGCTTTCTTTTATGGCTGTGATGATGAATTGCAAATCCTGATCCGTATGGGCGGTTGAAATAAAGCAGTTGCGCCATTCCCATACGTAGATTCCTTTGGTGATCAAATGGTAAAACAACAATTCTCCGTCCCGATAGAAAACAAAGCGGAACAAGGAACCGAAATAGACCACTTTGATAGGAATCTGATCGGCGTTGAAATAGTCGTTAAGAGTTTTGGCGAACCATTCCGTCCGGCGATTAAGCTCCTGTTGCAAACCGGGTCCTTGAGCCTTCAAATGTTTCATGGTCGCCAGGCCCGCGGCCATGGCCAGCGGGTGCTGGCAAAAAGTGCCGCCGAAATAGACTCGTTCCGCCATAGGGTAGGAGTCGTCTCCGTAGTGCCAAAGCCCGCCGTCGATTCCGTCCATGTATTTGGCTTTGCCGGCGATCACGCCGATGGGCATGCCGCCGCCTAAAAGCTTTCCATAGGTGGCGATGTCCGCTTTGACGCCGAACCAGGCCTGGGCGCCGCCGGGATGAACGCGAAACCCGGTGATCATCTCATCGAAAATCAAGATAACGCCCGTCTCGGCCGTAATTTTTCTAAGAGCCTGTAAAAATTCCTTGGGCTGCAGATCGGGCCGCCGGCTCTGAATCGGTTCCACGATCACGGCCGCCAATTCATGAGCATTTTTTCGGATCCATTCGAGCGATTCATCATCCCCATATTTTAAGACAACGATATCCTGAACCATTTTAGCACATGTACCGGGGGTCACTGGTTCCGATATGATCCGTCCGTTTTCGAATCGGGATATGGCCAAGGTCAAGTCGGAATGGCCGTGATAAGCCCCTTCGAAGATTACTATTTTCTCTTTTTTGGTAAAGGCACGCGCCAATCGCAACGAAGCCATGACCGACTCGGTTCCGGAATTGCAGTAGGTCACCCGTTCAAAGCCGGTGAACTCGGAAATCAAAGCGCTCAATTCGCCGACATGCGGAGAGCGGGGGCCCAAAAGACTGTTGTGACTTATTTGTTCTTTTAAGGCTTCGACAATGAAGGGGGGATTGTGGCCGAAAAGCAATACGCCGAATCCCATAGTGAGGTCGATATATTCATTGCCGTCCAGATCCCAAATCCGGGCGCCTTCGGCATGTTGTCCCACGATGGGGTAAAGCATTTCTTTCATGGCCAATCTGAATTCCACGGTGGCCCGGCTGTCCGCCAGCACCGGACGGTATTGATCCGTGTATTCTTTGGATCGGCGTGTGCGTTGCACGAACCGGCCGATTAAAGCATTCAGGTGCCGTTGTTGTTTTTCAGTCAGCCCGCCGCCTTGCCCTATTTTTACTTTCCCGGCCACCAGCGGAAGGTTTTTTTTGGGAGGCACGGGCAGGTTATCGGGCGAGCGTTCGATTGGAGCTGTCGGTCTTACCGATTCCGGTCCGGCAGATTTACTTCGGGAGGCTTCAAGTTCACGGGGTGTTGAAGCAACGGTTCTCTTGCCGGGTATTTGGTTTAGGTATTCCAATTGTTTGGCAACCACTTGGGAAACGACCCGGGAAACGGCTTCCGAGGCGGAAACAAGTTGTTGCCGCATGATGTTTTCGATCGCGGAACCCGAAACCGGTGGCGGAGTTGCGGCAGCCAAGTCAAGCGGAGTACATTCCCGGAAAGGAGAGGTTTCAGGCGGCGTCAAACCGGAGGCCGCGGAAGAGGTTCCGCGATCCATGGCGTGTGAAGCGTCTGTTCGGGGAATGGGCCTTTCGGGCGACGGGAGGGCTGCTTTGGGATTTTCGGGTTTGTTGAGGAGAATATAATCGGCCAACTGTTGCGGGGTGGTCAACTCGTTGAAAAACTGGGGAATGGTCGTTTTGACCTTGAACTTTTTATCGATGAACCGGATCATTTCCATGACCGAAAGGGAGTTAAGACCCAACTCCAGAAAAGACGTGTCTTTATCTTCGGCGTCCGGAGCCTGGGGCAGAAAATGGGTAATCACCGTCAACAATTCTTCTAAAATAAGGTTTGTTCCAATACCGCTTTCCGCGTCGGCTCCATCCATTTGTTTGTTTTGTAGGTTCATCACTAGTCCTCGAAAAAGATTTTAGGTTACCTGTTTAGAAAATGATCCGGGTCAGGCGTTTCAATCCATAGTTTACCCAAAGCATTTAAAAAGAAAAGTTCATCGGGTATGTTTTGGTTTTTGTCTCTTAGAGTCGCCACGGTGGCGACGGTTCCGGCCTTTTGCACCGCGGAATGCTGCCACACATAGCTGGCCAAACTTTGGCCCGGACCGATTTCAATGAAAATCGGATTTTTTTGTTTCAGGATTTCACGGATTCC
>RPPU01000679.1 GCA_003819975.1 Desulfobacteraceae bacterium | reverse complement strand
CAACATAAACGTCGGCTCCGTATTCGCAAAGCCCCCGCACGATTTCTCTGCCGATTAATCCGCAACCGCCGGTTACGACCGCTGTTTTATGACGGCAGGTAAAAAGATCCGCATACATCAGTTTTCGATTCCCATCGTCTTAAGCGTATTTTTATATTCGTCCCACTGTCCCGTGTCGAGCCATTTGCCCCAACAAGGGAACACGCCCACTTTGTTTGCCTTATGCGATTGTATTTTTAAAATTAATTTATCAATATCGATATTTTCATTGGAATGGATGTAATCGAACACTTCCGGCTCCATGACGTAGGTGCCGGTATTTACAAAGAGATCGAATTTTGGCTTTTCAATCATTTTGATAAGCGAACCGTTGTTCATGTCCAGAACCCCGTAAGGCACCGCCACCTCTTTGTGGGAACCGATGATCGTTATGAGATTCCTGCTTTCCGCATGCCAGTTCAGAAAATCACCGTAGTCGCCTTCCAACAGCGTATCGCAATTAGTGAGAATGAACGTTTTTTGAATCTTGTCTTTCAACAGGTAAAGCCCTCCGACGGTCCCGCAATATTCATTCTCCTCTATCAGCTCCAGTTCGTACGATTGCTTGTTCTCGCTGAAATAAAGCTTGATGATCTCCTTTTTATGATTGATGATCACTTTAAACTGGTGAAACCCCTGGCCGTAGAAGCGGTCCATAATGACTTCCAAAATCGGCTTTTCCCCCAGCGGGATCAGAGGTTTGGGCAGAATTTTGGTGAAAGGGTCCAGCCGCACGCCCCGTCCGCCGGCCATGATCACCACCGGTTCGATCCATGAACATTTTTTCGAGGGATTCGGGCCCGCCAGTATGTAATCATGCCAGGATACGATGTCCGTCAGCCGGCCTTGATCGTCGACGATGGGAACATATTCATACTCGATCAAGTGCCGCTTCATTAAATCTTCAGCTTTTTGCTTCGCATTTTGCTCATTGCCGTTTATGCAGAAAAACCTGCGATTCATGATTCCTTTGATCCCGGTCTTCAAGTCCCGCCCATTGCTGATCCCCCGGCGGATGTCTCCGTCGGTTAGCGTCCCGACCACCCGTTGATTCTCATCGGTTGCGCAAAGGATCTTGATTCCTTGTTCCGTCAACTGCTGCATCGCATCCTTGATGGTGGCGTCGTGGCGGATTTTGAAGATATGGATATTTTCCAGGACCATTATTTATCCTCTTTTCCGGATGGTTTTGGCCGGCACGCCCAGGGCTTGGACTCCGTCCGGAATATCCCGGACCACCACAGCACCGGCTCCGATGATTGCATCACGGCCGATTTTAATTCCCTGGATAACCACCGCTCCTGTTCCGATATGCGTTCGGCTGTCGATCCGCACGCCGCCTGAGAGCACGGCCCCCGGTGCCACGTGCACATGTTCGCCGATCCGGCAATCATGGTCCACGACCGCGCCGGTGTTGATGATGGAATTCGCTCCGATCAAACATCCGCTTTGAATTACGGCGCCCGCCATGATTTGCACCCCTTCACCGAGCCGCACATCATCCATGATCAAAGCAGACGGATGAACCACCGTTGCAAACGAATAACCTGAACGCTTGAATTTCAAATAAATATCACTTCTTTTTTGCATGGAAACAATCGAACCGATACCGTTGATCAGATCAATGACCTCAGGAGCGTAATTCAATATCTGATCGTCCGATCCTAGAACGGAAAAACCGCTTTGGGGATTCGCTCCGGATAACTTTTGCGAATCGGTCAAACCCAGGACCTCCCGGTTCAATGCCTTGAGGGTCGAAAGCAAAACTTTTGCATGATCGCCTGCG
This sequence comes from Desulfobacteraceae bacterium, assembly GCA_003819975.1. The sequence goes on along the minus strand of RPPU01000679.1, from coordinate 823 downwards.
CCGATCAGGATGACGGGAAGCGTCATGGCTGTACGCTCTCGTCTTCGGCATAGTCGCGATCGGCTTTTTTCCCCAATAACTGCCAATATTCCATCGGAGAAAGCCCGGTTCCCGGCCGTTTCATCGCCAAGTTTTCAACGGAAAATAAGTCACCCTTTCGAATCGCTTCGGACGCCACTATGCTTTTACGGGCTGCGGCGCGGTTTTTGCTTTCCGATCGCGTTGGTGCTTTCATGGAATGTCCCAAGGCCGTTTCCACTTGTCGTATAGATTGGATCATCCCGCTCAGTTCGGCCGGTTCCAGCGAAGCCCGATGATCGGGCCCGGCCAGATTTCTGTCCAGCGTGAAATGTTTTTCAATAATGCGCGCCCCCAAGGCGACCGCGGCAACTGCTACGGCCGTACCGGGTGTGTGGTCGGACAACCCTACGCGCAGGTTGAACGCCAGGCGTAACGTTTTAAGGACTCTCAAGTTGACTTCCTCAAACGGCGCCGGATATTCCGAAGTGCACTGCAGAAGCATTACTTTTTCCTTTAAAACTTGCCGACTTTCCCCGGTCCGGAATGCTTCCTGAATATTCTTTAAGGTAATGTTCCCGTCACAGCGGGTATAGCCGAACGCCAGCACAGCCAAGGCTGTTTCGATTTCTCCCAATGTGCTCATTCCCGTTGAAAGGATGATCGATTTGCCGGTGCGCGCGGCCTTCATTAAAAACGGACCGTTCGTAATATCACCGGAGGAGATTTTCAGAAAGGTCACATCTAATGTTTCGACGAGCAGCGCCAGGCTTTCAAAATCGAACGGCGTGGACAGGAAGTGAAT
>RPPU01000678.1 GCA_003819975.1 Desulfobacteraceae bacterium | reverse complement strand
TTTCTTTCTTTTTCATTGATGATCCGGGATAAATGGTTTTTCGGCACGTCTATTTTCTCGGCCAGACCCGCCAGATTCAAGTCAGGATCCAGATACGCTTCTTTTTTTTCCATGAATTCCAAAAGGTTATGATGATAAAGCTCCATGTCCCGGTCAGACAAGGGAGAGGAATGGTATTTTTTGAGAGATGATAAGGGTTTGGCCAGGTAAAGAATTTCGGGGTGGCTGAAGAGCGGGAAGATGGTTAAAAAAATCATGCAGCAGCCCATCAGGCTTATGGCCACCAAAAAATCATGAAACGGCCGGCCGGAAGCGACAAAGGGAATGGTTATGATCCAAATGACGCAGGTCGGGAGTATACCGAGGCTCATATAGCGAATCCAGGAAACATAGATCGGGCCAAAAGAAGAAGATTGTTCGATCCGGGTCTTGGCTTTCAGATAGTATTGGACGGCCAAATAAAGGCACAGGCAAAAATGAATAAACAATAACATTCGGGGCGCAACATCCAGGTTGAATCGGGGTCGACCGTATACCCATTGGCGAATAAGTTCGGCCTGGAGTTCATTGCCGATGAAAAAATATTTTGAGATAACGAAGATGTTGAAAACAAAAGGTATCAGGTGCAGGGGGTCCCATTTTTGGAAACGGAATTCAGGATCGGCGAGGGTGCGGACATAGAAATAAAACAACGGTGCCATGAGGTATCTGATGGAATCGATTTGCAGCGTGATCGAGGGGAATTCCCGATAATGTCCGCTAAGTATTAAAAAATTTTGCGTCAGAGCCCCGGAGACACTAATAAAAAAAAGCGCCAGATATCTATTGGCTTTGCGGTTGCCGTGCTTGATGTTAAAAAAAAGAAAAGCGAAAAAAAGAGCCAAGAAACCGCTCAATAAGGCAATGATAGATACTGTAAAATCGAATGATGGCATGTTTCAATAAAACTCGTTACCACTCAGGTAGCCGGAATTCAGGAGTCAGAATTCAGAATAACCTGAGAATCAGGTTTCAGATTACCCTATTACCGTGAGCCCGATAAAAATTTCTCAATCAAACCCCAAAAAAATAGCCTGCAAACGTCCGAAAGGGTAATCTCAGACGACATTATAATAAAATTTCATTAAATGGTCTACAGGATATCTCAAAAATCAAAAAAATGAGGGAAGGGGCAGCCATGAAACCAAGACAAACGATTTTTATCAAAGCCTGTTTGGGAACGATCTTGGTTTTTGTTTTTCAAAATTATTTCGCGGCGGTTTCCGCTCAGAATGTTAAAATGTTTCAAAAGGGGGGAATCAGCGTGGCCTACATCGCAGGCACCGAGCAATATCACGGCAACGGCCAATTGGCTTTCGCACGCTTGTCCGAACCGGTGGAGATTCAAGGTATTCGGTTTAAAGATTGGATTGCCTTCCGGGAAAGCGGCCATGTTGAAAAAGGCTGTCTGGCCCGGGATCAAAAAATCAATGGGTATTTTTTCAAAGCCGGATCGGAGATAGGTCTGTTTATTTCCGGCAAGCCTAATTTTGGCAGTTTGCTCGAAGATACGATTATTCAAGGATTTTCCGTTAAAGGATCCCCGCGCGACTCTTTTTTTAACGAGAAAGGCGGGCTGCAGTCCGGCTATCTAAGCCGGGATTTTGAATTTAGCGGGTATCAAACCAAATTCGGCAAGATCGTATTGAGACAAGACAGTTTGTTCGAGTTAAATACCGATGGAGGATGGCTATCCAAGGGTGTTCTGGCCCGGGACACTATGATCGGCGGAACGGTTTTTCCCGGAGAAACGGCCCTTTATTTTTCGCATGACTCGAATGGACCCTATTTGCGGTCGGTTTATCTATTGAAACCTTTAACGATTGCCGGATTGGAGCTTGGCTATAAAAGTTCCGGGGGCTGGGAAATAAAATTTCATCCGAACGGCCGGCTCGAATTTGCCGTCTCGGCCAAAGATCAACGCTTTGCGGATATACCCATTCCTCAAGGCGCACTCCTTTATTTCCGGAGCAACGGTAGTTTGGAGAATATAGATACAAAGCAAACCATCGTGATTCAGCAGGCAGCCGTGACCGATCTTATAGCTTTCGACGAATTAAATCATATGCTGCGGGCCAAATCGGCCAAACCCCAGAAAATCGGCGGCGTGTTGTATGCCGGCGAGAAATATTATTACGAATTAAATTTTTATAATGACGGCCGGGTGAAACAAGGAGTAGTGGAAAACGACCAAGAGATCCAGGGGGTACAGGTTAAGAATAAAAGCGTGGTGGAATTTCACGAGAACGGCCGATTAGCCCAGGCGTTATTGGCGGTTCCGCAAACCGTTCAGGGCATTACGTTCGCCAATAGCGGCTATATCCGCCTCATGATCCCGGGTCCTGAGGCTATTACGCAAAAGGGGATCGCGTTTTATGCTTCAGGCCGCGTTAAAAGCGGATACTTGGCGCGGAATCAAAAGATACAAGAATGGCTTTTCCGGGGGGGAACCCAAGAACAGCCGGATTATTTATCGGGCGAAGAATCCGAGATCGAGTTTTTCGAAAACGGCCGGGTCAAAAAAGGGTATTTGGCGGAAACCGTACGAATCGGGAGAAAGACCTACGAGCGCGAAGGCCGCATCGAGTTCGATGACTCCGGCCGGGTCGT
>RPPU01000677.1 GCA_003819975.1 Desulfobacteraceae bacterium | reverse complement strand
ATTTCAAGCGACCTGGCGCAACGGGCTGCGCGATTGCGCTGGATCCAAAGCCTGGGCACGGGCGTTGACTCGTTCTTACAGCTGGATCGTCTCGCTAAAGAGGTCATTATTACTTCCACTCGCGGGATTCACGGTCCGCAGATGGCGGAGATGGCCCTCTTGCTGATGTTGGCTTTGAGCCGGAATTTCCCGGGTATGGTCCGCAACCAAGATCAGGCTGTCTGGGAACGCCGGCCCATGGAACTGCTGCAAAACAAGCAAGTCGGCATTTTGGGTTTAGGGGCGGTCGGCGCGGAAATCGCCCGGAAATGCCGGGTGTTCGACATGACGGTCCACGGGATCGACCTGGTCCGGAAAGAGCCGGCGGAAGTGGACATTTTTTATCCGGCGGCTGATTTGCGGCAAGCTGTTCCGGGGCTGGATTTTTTTATTTTGGCGGCGCCGCTGACGCCCTTGACCCGCAAGCTGGTGGATGAAAAAACGATCGCGGCCATGAAGCCAACGGCTTTTCTCATCAATCTGGCCCGGGGAGAAATCGTGGATGAAGAGGCTTTGATGCGGGCCCTGCAATCGGGCCGGATCGCCGGGGCGGCCCTGGATGTTTTTTCACAAGAGCCCCTGCCCAAAGACCATCCTTTGTGGAAGATGAAGAACGTGATCATTACTCCGCATCTGGGCGGAACCAGTACGACTTACGTGGCGCAGGCATTGCCGATCATTACCGAGAATTTGCGGCGTTATCTGGCCGGAAAACAAGAGACGTTGATCAATCTGATTCCGAAGAGCATTGAAAGATGAGAAGAATGATCGCACAAAGAGACGAAGGCACAAAGGCTTAAAGAATTTTATATCTTTTTTAACTTTGCGACTTTGGGTCTTTGTGTGAAAAATTAAATTTACTAATCTAATTCAAGGAGAGACAAACATGATTATTGATGCTTATACCCATATTTTGCCCAAAAAATATCAGGAGCAACTGGAGAAAAAAGTGACCGGCCGCGACCCCAGTCTCAGCACGGTGCGTTATTCCAAAACGGTCGTGACCCTCTTGGATCTGGATGCCCGTTTCCGGGTCATGGACGATTTCGGAGATTATATCCAGGTCATTTCCGTGGCTTCGCCCGCGATTTATCAGATTGCGCCGCCGGATGTGGCCAAGGATCTTTGCAAAATCGCCAATGACGAGATCGCCGAACTGCTTTACAAATATCCCGAACGTTTTGCAGCCGGAATCGCCTGTCTGCCCATGAACGATCCCGATGCGGCCGTGGCCGAGGCCGAACGGGCGGTCAAGGATCTGAGGCTTCGGGCGGTGGAAATTACAACCGATATCTGCGGAAAACCTTTGGATGCGCCGGAGTTCTTCCCGCTGTATCAAAAAACGGTTGAATTGAATTGTCCAATTTTCATCCATCCCTTGCGCGAACGAACTACTCCCGATTATTCAACGGAAACCGAGTCCAAATACCGGTTGTGGACTAAAATGGGGTGGCCCTTTGCCACGACCCTGGCCATGGCCCGGTTGGTTTACGGCGGGGTCATGGAACGATTGCCGGAATTAAAAGTAGTGACGCACCATTGCGGAGGTACGGTTCCTTTCCTGGCCGGCCGTATCGATTGGAGCGACGACTTCAATGAAATGCGCATGGGCTTTCGGGATTATTATCTCAAGGACAATGCTTTGACCTATTTCCGGCGGTTTTTCTACGACACGGCCGTGAACGGCCATGTCGCGGCGCTGCAATGCGGCCGGGCTTTCGCGGGCTTGGACCAGATGGTTTTTGCCACGGATTTCCCGTTCGACAACCAGGTTGGCCGGCGCTTGATCCGCGACACCATCGACTCGATCGAGCGCATGGGGTTAACCGCAGAAGAGAAACAGAAAATATACCGCGACAATGCCGTGAAACTGCTCAGGCTGCCGTTGGGCAGGATATCATGCAAGGAAATGTAGAGGATTACCACTAAGGACATAATTTCAGAAAACCTGAAATTACTCCAGCGACACCAAAACACGCGGAAATAATTTTCAGGTTATATTGGTTCACGGTTCATGGTTCACGGTTGAAACATCCATGAGGAGCGGCACGGGTATGCCGGGACTCATGTTCAAATGGGTCTTTAACTGTGAACCCTGAACAGTGAACTTTGAACTTTGGCAATTGTTATTGATCCTCTCAGCCGAAAGACCTTCCTTATTTTTTTCTTGCTTTACTTTTAAAAAGAAACATGTAATACGAAAAGAGGTCATAAACTGTTCCAAAAGGGAGACATTGCGGTTTATGACTTTTCCCCTAAATATCATCAGCAGGATCTGCGGATTTTAGATCCGCTTATTATATATTATCCAGAAAATATTCATGATATCAGCAGGTTGGTGTGCTGACGCATTGAATGGGAAACCGATTATTCATCCGGCTGAAAAATACTTTTCCTAAATTATGAGCAACTTTAGAAATTAATAAAGATTGTGATGTCGTTAAAATGAATGATTCCACCTTATAAAGTGCCGGCATAATGAGGTGTTCCTCCCTTTTGAAAGGGAGGACAGGAGGGATTTGGTTTTTATTTTCGATCTCAAGTTTTTGCATAGATCCGATCTATAAGTCGATTTCAAGGAGGGTTTTTATGTTCAGGTCACGTAGAGTGTTGAT